>NZ_JBSHDN010000017.1:0-59819 GCF_053616335.1 Nocardiopsis sp. NPDC055824 | reverse complement strand
GGCGCCCGCGCCGTGTCACATCTGTTCCAGCAGCACGTCCTCCACCGCCTCGGCGTAGGCGCGCACCGTCTGGTGGTCGAACAGCAGACGGGTGGGCACCGTGACGGCCAGCAGGCTCTCGACCTCGCGCACCACCTGGAGGCTGCGCACCGAGTCCCCGCCGATCTCGAAGAAGTTGTCGTCGCGCCCGATGCGCTCCAGGCCCAGGATGCGGGCCCACACCTGGGCCACGGCCTCCTCGGTGGGGGTCTGCGGCCCGACGTGGACGGGTGCGGCGGCGCGCGCCCAGACGGGTTCGGGCAGCAGGGCCCGGTCCACCTTGCCGTTGCTGTTGAGCGGCAGGGACTCCAGCACGGTGACGGCCGCGGGCACCATGTAGGCGGGCAGTTCGCGGGTCAGCCGCTCCCGTGTCGCCTCGGGGTCCGCCCCGTGCCCGGTGACGTAGGCGACGAGCCTGCGCCCCCCGGAGGGGGCCTCGGCCACCAGCACCACGGCCTGGGCGACGTCCGGTCCGCGCAGCAGGGCGGCCTCCACCTCCCCGGTCTCGACGCGGAACCCGTTGAGCTTGACCTGGCCGTCGACGCGGCCGACGAACACCAGGCGTCCGTCGGGGGACCAGCGCACCAGGTCGCCCGTGCGGTAGAGCCTGCCTCCGTCGCCGAAGGGGTCGGCCACGAAGCGCTCGGCGGTCAGGCCTGGCCGGCCGTCGTAACCGCGCGCGGTCCCGGGCCCGGACAGGTACAGCTCTCCCACCGCCCCCGGCGGCACCGGCCGCAGGGCGCCGTCCAGCACGTGGGCGCCGGTGGCGTCCATGGGGCGGCCGATGGGGCAGTGCCCGGCACGGGCCTCCTCCTCGCCCACCGCGGTGCACGTGGCGAACGTGGTGGCCTCTGTGGGCCCGTACACGTGGACCAGGGAGGTGTCGGGGCAGGCCCGGCGCACCCGGGCCAGGGAGGCGGGGTCGGCGGCCTCCCCGCCGGTCCACAGTTCGCGCAGCCCCGCGAAGCACTCCGGGTCCTGCTGGGCGAAGAGGTTGAACAGCGCGGTGGTGAGGAAGACCGCGCTCACCCCGTGCCGGGCGGTGTGCTCGCGCAGGGAGTCGGCGGAGAGCGGCCCGTCGGCCACCACGACGGTGCCGCCGTTGAGCAGCGGGACCCAGATCTCGTAGGTGGCGGCGTCGAAGGCGTGCGGGGAGTGGAAGAGCACCCTGTCGTGGCCGTGGCCCCAGCGGGAGTCGGCGCTGAGGGCGACCACGGCCTGGTGGTCGACCACCACGCCCTTGGGGACGCCGGTGGAGCCCGAGGTGAACATGACGTAGGCGGCGGTGTGCTCGTGTACAGGCCCCCGCCCGGCCGGGTCCCCGGCGCCCCCGCCCCCTGTCCCCTCGGCGCCGGTCAGGGCGCCGTCGGCGGCGTAGCCGACCACGGCCTCCAGGTCCGCGCAGCGCCCGGCCATGGCGGGATCGGCGACGGCCACGCGCGCTCCCAGGGCCCCGGCCAGGGATCGGACCCGCGCGGTCGGCACGGTCTCGTGCACCGGGACGTAGGCGGCCCCGGTGCGCAGGACGCCGAGCGCGGCCGCGACCACGCGCGGCGACCGGGGCATGAGCAGCAGCACCCGGGACTCCGCGCCCACGCCGAGGGAGCGCAGGCGGTCGGCGACCCGCTCGGCCTCGGCGTCCAGGTCGGCGTAGGTCCACGCGCCGTCGGCCCCGATCAGGGCGGTGGCCCCGGGGTGGAGGGCGGCGCGCTCGGCGAACAGGGCGGTGACGGTGGTGCGGGGCGGCTGTTTCCCGCCGCCCTCGGCCAGGGCCAGGGAACGGGTCGGGTCGGCGCCGGCCACGCGGCCCAGGGGGCGTTCGGGGTCCTCGGTGAGCGAGACCAGGATGCGCTCCAGGTCGGCCAGGAGGCGCTCGGCGGTCGCGGTGTCGAAGCAGGAGGGGTCGTGGCCCAGGACCAGGCGCAGCCCGTCGGAGGCGTAGGCGCTCAGGGCGAGCGGGTAGTTGGTGGCCTCCACCGCGGTGACGATCTCGGCGCGCGGGCCGTCCCCGGGCGGTGCCCCGACCACCGGGTAGTTCTCGAACACCACGGCGCTGTCGAAGAGCGGGGTGTCGCCGGGCAGGCCCGCCTCGGCCTGCACCCGGGCCAGGGACACGTGGTCCCGGGTGCGCGAGAGCGCCTGGTCCTCCTGGAGGCGGCGCAGCCACCGGACCACGGGCACGGCGGGGTCGACGGCGACGCGTACCGGCAGGGTGTTGATGAACAGCCCCACCGCGGCCTCCACGCCGGGCATGTCGTCGGGCCGGCCGGAGGTGGTGGCGCCGAAGACCACGTCGGTGCGGCCCGAGTACGCGGACAGCAGCAGGGCCCAGGCCCCCTGCACCAGGGCGTTGACGGTCAGTCCGTGGGCGCGCGCGAAGGCGTGCACGGCCTCGGCCCGCGCGGGGGCCGGCGAGACCTGGACGCGGGCGGAGGAGCGTGCGGCGCGCAGCGCGGCCGGGGGCCGGTCGTAGGGCAGCGGGGTGGGTTCGGCCACCCCCTCCAGAGCCTCCCGCCAGAAGGCGTGCGCCTCCTCGGCGTCCCGCCCGGCCAGGCGGCGCAGGTGTTCGCGGAAGTCGGGGCGCGGGGCCGGGGCGTGGCCCCGGTGGGCGGTGAGGAGGTCCTCCAGGACCAGGGGCAGGCTCCACCCGTCGAGGACGATGTGGTGGAAGGTCCACACCATGCGCACGGAGGCCTCGCCGGTGCGCAGCAGGGCCACGCGCAGGAGCGGGTCGCGGGCGGGGTCCAGGCCCAGGGAGGCGTCCCGGGCCAGGTGGTCGGCCAGTGCCCGTTCGCGTTCCTCCTCCTGCGCACCGCGCAGGTCGCGGTGGACCACCTCGACGGGGACGTCGCGGTGCACCAGCAGGACCGGTTCGCCGAGCCCCTCCCAGGCCACCCGGGCGCGCAGGACGGGGGTGGCCGCGACCACCTCCCGCCAGGCGCGGTCCAGGGAGCCGGGGTCCCCGACCCCGGTCAGGTCGACGACGACCTGCTCCAGGTAGGAGCCGGAGCCGGGTTCCAGGACGGAGTGGAAGAACATGCCCTGCTGCATGGGGGTGAGCGGCCACACGTCCTGGACGTCGCGGCCGTCGCCGACGAGGCGGTCGACCTGGGCCTGGTCCAGGCGCACCAGGGGGAAGTCGGAGGGGGTGGCCCCTCCCTGGGAGGGGTCGAGGCAGAAGCCGGCCAGGTCGGCGAGTTCGGCGGCCAGGCGGTCGGCGAGGCGGCGCACGGTGGCCGTGTCGTGGACGGTGGCGGCGTGGTGCCAGTCGAAGACCAGGCGTTCGCCCTCGAAACGGCCCACCACCTCGACCAGGTGGGCGCGTTCCTCGTCCGGGGAGTGCTCGCCGCCGGGGTTGATCCGCAGGCCGGTGTGCAGGGCGTCCCGGCCCGGCACGGTGTCGAAGCGGCCCAGGTAGTTGAAGCTCACGCCGGGCGCGGGATCCTGTTCCAGGCGGGCGCGCTGCCGGGGTGTGCCCAGGTGGCGCAGGGCCCCGTAGCCCACACCGTTGCCGGGGACCGCGCGCAGTGTCTCCTTGGTGGTGCGGATCTGGTCGGCCCAGCGGGGGGCCGAGGTGAGCACGACGGGGAAGACGGTGGTGAACCAGCCCACGGTGCGGGAGGTGTCCACGTCCTCGAACAGGTCCTCGCGGCCGTGGCCCTCCAGGTCCACGGGGACGCTCCGGGCCCCGGACCAGTCGCACAGCACGCGGCCCAGGGCGGCCAGCAGCAGGTCGTTGACCCGGGTGCGGAAGGCCGAGGGGGCCTCGCGCAGCAGGCGGCGGGTGTCCTCCTCGGACAGCCCGGCGGTGACCACCCGTTGGTCCCCCACCAGGCCGTTGCCCCGGCCGGGGTGGTCGCGGGGCAGTTCGACGCGGGTGGCGGCGACGGCCGCCCAGGTGTCGAGTTCGGCGTCGAAGGCCCCCTCCGCGGTGTGGCGGGCCAGACGGTCCGCCCACACGGGGAAGGGCGTGGTGCGCGGCCCCGGGTCCACCGGCTCCCCCCGGAGCGCCTGGTGGTAGGCGGTGGCCAGGTCCTCCAGCAGCACCCGCCAGGACACCCCGTCCACGACGAGGTGGTGGGCGGTCAGCAACAGGCGGGAGCCGGCGGCGCCGGAGTCGAGGAGGACGGCGGCGAAGACCGGCCCGCGGGCCAGGTCGAGACCGGCGTGGGCGGCGCGGATGCTCTCCGAGGCCGGGTCGTGCGTCCTCTCGGGCGGGTGCCCGGTCAGGTCGACCACGTCCAGGGGCGGGGCCGCGGTGCCGGGTTCGGCCACACGCGGGCCGTCGCCGTCGCGGCGCAGGCGGAGCATGTCGTGGTGGTCGGCCAGGGCCGCCAGGGCGGTGCGCAGGGCGCGCGGTCGCAGGGGGCGGGCCAGGTCCAGGAGCACGGACATGGCGAAGTGGTCGGGCGCCACCGGGTGCGTGCGGTCGAACCAGCCCATGACGGGTGTGGGGGTGACCGGGCCGCTCACCGGTCCCGTCCCGGCCGGCCCGGTCGGCCGCACGCGCGCCACCTCGGCCAGGGCGGCGACGCTGGGGTGGGAGAAGACGTCGCGGCTGGTCAGCTCCACCCCGGCCGCGCGAGCGCGGGAGACCGCCTGGATGCTGAGGATGGAGTCGCCGCCCAGGGCGAAGAAGTCGTCGTGGACCCCCACCCGCTCCACGGCCAGGACGGAGGCGAACACCTCGGCCAGGAGGCGTTCGGCGTCGGTCCGGGGGGCGGCGTGTTCCCGGTCGTTCCCGGGTTCGGGCAGGGCGCGGTGGTCGAGCTTGCCGTTGGCGGTCAGGGGCAGCGCCTCCAGGACCACGACGGCGGAGGGGACCATGTAGCCGGGCAGGCGGGCGGCCAGGGCGCGGCGCCACCCCTCGGCCTCCTCCTGCCCCGTGCCCTGCTTCGAGGCGACGACGTAGGAGAGGAGCCGTCGCCCGCCGCCGGGGGCGGCCCGCACCAGGGCGACGGCCTCGGCGACGCCCTCCTGGGCGAGGAGGGCGGCCTCGACCTCGCCGGGTTCGATCCGAAAGCCCCGGATCTTGACCTGGGAGTCGGCGCGGCCCACGTACTCCAGTTCCCCGGAGCGGTTCCATCGCACCAGGTCGCCGGTGCGGTAGAGCCGTCCGCCGTCGCCGAGGGGGTCGGCCACGAAGCGCTCGGCGGTCAGGGCCGGACGCCCGTGGTAGCCGCGCGCGACCCCGGCGCCGCCGATGTGCAGTTCTCCCACCGCGCCCAGGGGGACGGGACGCAGGAGGCTGTCGAGCACCCGCAGGCGCATGCCGTCCAGGGGCGTGCCGATGGGGACGGCGCGCACCGGTTCGCGGGTGCGCGCGGCGGGGTGGTGGGTGGCGAAGGTGGTGGTCTCGGTGGGCCCGTACCCGTTGGCCACGACCGTGTCGGGGCAGGCCTCCAGGACACGGTGGACGCTCGTGGGGTTGGCGGCCTCGCCCCCGGTGATCACCTCGCGCAGCGGGGCGAAGCAGGAGGGGTCCTGGGCCGCGTAGAGGTTGAAGAGGGCGGCGGTGACGAAGGTGGAGGTGACCCCGTGCCGACGCGCCAGCGCGCCGAACTCCTCCGCGCCCGCGCGCCCGGGGGGTGCGACGACCACGGCCCCGCCGCGCAGCAGCGGCACCCAGATCTCGTAGGTGGCGGCGTCGAAGGCGTGCGAGGAGTGGAAGAGCACCCGGCGGTCGCGACCGCCGTCCCATCGTGAGTCCCGGGCCAGGGCGACCACGTCGGCATGGGTCACGGCCACCCCCTTGGGCACACCCGTCGACCCGGAGGTGTGCATGACGTAGGCCACCGCGCGCGCGTCCACCACGGGAAGGGGGTCCCCGGCACGGGCGGGCGGGTACGGTTCGGTCCCGTCCAGGACCAGCACGCGGGCGTCGAGGCCCTCGGGCAGGCGGGAGCGTGAGGCGGTGTCGGTGACGACGACGCGGGCCCCGGTGTGTTCGACCGTCCAGGCCACGCGTTCGGCGGGGTCGTCGGGGTGCACGGGAACGTAGGCGCCCCCGGCGCGCAGCACGGCGAGCATCGCGGTGACCACGTGCGGACCCCGCTCCAGCAGCAGCGGGACGGCCTCCTCGGCGCCCACCCCCCGGGCGCGCAGGAGGCGGGCCAGGTCGGCGGACCTGGCGTCGAGCTCGGCGTAGGACACCTCGGGGAAGTCGCCGAGCAGGGCCGGGGCGTCGGGGGTGCGCGCCGCCTGCGCGGCGAACGCGGCCGTCACGGAGACGGGCCCGGCCTGGGCGCGACCCCGTTCCCAGGTCTCCAGGAGGGCCCGTTCGGACGCGGGGCGCAGGTCCAGGGCGGTCAGGTCCAGGCCGGGGTCGGCGACGACGGCGCCGGCCAGGCGGGACAGGGCGTCGGCCAGGGCCTCCACGCGCCCGGCGTCGTACAGGTCGGTGTTGTACTCGACGGCCAGGCGCAGGACGCCGTCGCGCTCGGCGTACTCGAAGACCAGGTCGGCCAGGGCGGCGGTGCGCGGCAGGTCGAGCTCCTCGGTGCGCAGCCCCTCCAGCTCCAGCCCGCCGGTGTGGGCGTTCTGCAGGACCATCAGCGCCTGGAACAGGGGGCCGCGGGAGGGGTCGCGTTCGGTGACCAGGGCGTCGACGACGCGGTCGAAGGGCATCTCGTGGGCGAGGGCGGCGTCGGCCTCGGCGCGCACCTGCTCGACGAACTCGGCCGCGGTGGTGCCCGGGCGCAGGCGGGAGCGGAGCACGACCGGGTTGACGAAGAAGCCGACCACGTCCTCCAGCCGGGGGTGGTCGCGTCCGGCGGAGGCGGCCCCCAGGGCGACGTCGGCGGAGCCGGAGGCCGCGGAGAGCACCGCCTGGGTCAGGGCCGCCAGGGTCGCGAAGAGCGTGGCGCCGCGTTCCGCGCCCAGGGCCCGCAGCCCCCGGAGCAGGCCGGCGTCCAGGGTGGTGCGGTGCACGGCCCCGGCCGTGGTGCGCCGGGCGGGCCGGGGCCGGTCGGTGGGCACGGCCAGCGGGGGCACGTCCTCCAGGGTGCGCGCCCAGTACTCCAGGCGGCGCCGGGCCTCGGGGCCCTCCCAGCGGCCCTGCTCCCAGACGGCGAAGTCGGCGTAGTCGAGTTCCGCACCGGTGTCGGCGTCCTCCCCGCGCACGACGGCCCGGTGGAAGGCGGCGAGGTCGCGGTGCAGGAGGTCGACCGACCAGCCGTCGCAGGCGATGTGGTGGGTGCTCAGGACCAGGACGTGGTCCTCGGCCTCCAGGCGCAGCAGCAGGGCACGGGTGGGTGGCCCCGTGACCAGGTCGAAGGGGGTGTCGACCTCGCGCCGCAGGTGTGCGTGCAGTTCCTCCCGGAGGGCGGTCCGGTCCCCGGCGGCCACCTCGCGCACCGTGAGCAGGTCGCGGCGGGGGGAGCCCACGTACTGGAAGGGCTCGCCGTCGACGGTGTCGTAGGTGGTGCGCAGGGACTCGTGGCGTTCCTGGAGCAGTTCCAGGGCGCGGCCGAGCGCGGACACGTCGAGCGGGCCGCGCAGGCGGAAGGCGCTGCCGGTGTGGTACTCGGAGCTGTCGCCGTCGAGCTGGTGCAGGAACCACAGGCGGCGTTGGGCCGCCGACAGCGGCAGCGGGCGCCCGCGTCCCACGGGGGCGATGGGCTCCTCGCGGGGTCCTGCGCCGCCCGCGGCGGCGATGCCCTCCGGGGTGGGGTGGCGGAACAGGGCGCGGGGGTCGAGGCCGGTCCCCAGGCGTTCGCCCAGACGCCAGGCCACGCGGGCGGCGAGGATGGAGTCGCCGCCCAGGGCGAAGAAGTCGTCGCGCGCGCCCACGCGTTCCAGCCCCAGGGCCGCGGCGAACTCCTCGGCGGCGGCGTGTTCGGCGCCCTCGCGCGGCCGGACGTAGTCGACGGTGCGGGCGGGGGGCGCGGGCAGGGCGCGGTGGTCGACCTTGCCGTTGGCGGTCAGGGGCAGCGCCTCCAGGACCACGACGGCGGAGGGGACCATGTAGCCGGGCAGGCGGGCGGAGAGCCTGTCGCGCAGGGCCGCGGTGTCCGTGACCGGGCCGACCACGTAGCCGACCAGGGTGCGCGCGCCCGGCGCGTCCTCGCGGACGGTGACCAGGGCCTGGGCGACCCCCTCCTGGGCGAGGAGGGCGGCCTCGACCTCCCCGGGTTCGATCCGAAAGCCCCGGATCTTGACCTGGGAGTCGGCGCGGCCCACGTACTCCAGCGTCCCGTCGGCGCCCTCGCGCACGAGGTCGCCGGTGCGGTAGAGCCGTCCGCCGTCGCCGAGGGGGTCGGCCACGAAGCGCTCGGCGGTCAGGGCCGGGCGCCCGTGGTAGCCGCGCGCGACCCCGGCGCCGCCGACGTAGAGCTCCCCGACCCGCCCCCGGGGCACGGTGCGCAGCCGGGCGTCGAGCACGCGGGCGCACATGCCGTCCAGGGGCGTGCCGACGGGGACCGACAGGTGCGGGGGCCGGGCCCGGTCCACGGCGAAGTGGGTGGCGAAGGTGGTGGTCTCGGTGGGCCCGTACCCGTTGGCCACGACCGTGTCGGGGCAGGCCTCCAGCACGGTGCGGACCGCTGCGGGAGGGACGGCCTCGCCCCCGGCGATCACCTCGCGCAGGGGGGCGAAGCAGGAGGGGTCCTGGGCGGCGAACAGGTCGAAGAGGGCGGCGGTGACGAAGGTGGAGGTGACCCCGTGCCGGCGCGCCAGCGCGCCGAAGGCGGGGGTGCTGAGCCGTTCGGGGGGTGCGACGACCACGGCCCCGCCGCGCAGCAGCGGCACCCAGATCTCGTAGGTGGCGGCGTCGAAGGCGTGCGAGGAGTGGAAGAGCACCCGGCGGTCGCGACCGCCGCCCCAGCGCCGATCCAGGGCCAGGGCCACCACGTCGGCATGGGTCACGGCCACCCCCTTGGGGACCCCTGTCGACCCGGAGGTGTGCATGACGTAGGCCGCCGCGCGCGCGTCGACCACGGGCAGTGCCGTGTCCGCGCCCCGCCACGCCACGAGGACGTCCGTCCCGTCCAGGTCGACGACCCGGGCGGTCCCCCTCAGGCGTTCGGGCAGGCGGTGGCCGAGCGAGCGGTCGGTGAGGACCAGGCGGGCGCCGGTGCGCTCGGCGGCGGCCAGCACCCGTTCGGCGGGGTCGTCGGGGTGCACGGGGACGTAGGCGCCCCCGGCGCGCAGCACGGCGAGCATCGCGGTGACCACGTGCGGACCCCGCTCCAGGGCGAGCAGCACGGTGCCCTCGCGGGGCAGCCCCCGGAGGAGCAGGAGGCGGGCCAGGTCGGCGGACCTGGCGTCGAGCTCGGCGTAGGACACCTCGGGGAAGTCACCGAGCAGGGCCGGGGCGCCGGGGGTGCGCGCCGCCTGCGCGGCGAAGACCTCCGGTACCGAGGCGTGCGGGACCGCGTCCACGGGGACGGGCTCGGGGCGGTTCGACTCCTGGGGGGACAGCACGTGGTGGCTCCTGGTGCGCGTTCGGGGAGGGAGGACGGCGGACGGGCGGACGGGTGCGGGGGGCCGTGATCCGTCGCCGCGACGGCGTGGCCGTCCGGCGGGGTCGGCGGACGCCGATCGATCCGCCATTCCCCCCATGGCCGCCGTACGACAACAGAGCGTGCCACATCGCCTTATCCAACCGGGCACTTTACCAAAATCATCTTCGTCCTGAAATTCCCTCCACGGGCTGAAAATCACACTCGGAACAACTTGCGCCACATGCAATACTTAACGCCACAAATCAGACAAAACAACGCAAAATATATTATATTCTATAAAGGCCAAGAACAAAGACCTCCCATGTGTGAGAGGCACGCACGACCACGAAACGCGAACACATTCCGGAGTCGTTCAAACACCTAGAGTAATCAGAATTCAATGTTTGACCGGATGCGGCTACGAGGTGCGCCTCTCGCCCCTATCGCCCCCGTCCACGAGGCGGGAACCGGCGCGCACTCCACCGAGGGGCGCCCCCTCCCGCGCCGCGGACCCCCACTGCCGCCCCTCCCTCCCGGGGGCGATGCGATCCCGCCATAACCAGTGGTCAGGGCCCATGTTCAGCCCATAGCACAGCGCCCGGGTCAGCGCAGGCGTTTCGCCGCAAATGGCCTTTTTTTGTGGTTTGGACGAACTTTCCGTTCCCGCGTGAGGAGGGAGGCATCCGTTCCGACGATCGTGGAGCAGGTGTGCGAACCGGAACATCTTTTCCCCTCCCACGCCCTTCCAGCAGCGCAAACGAGTGAGAAGCACCACAGGGTCACGGGTAAACCACCGGTGTTCCCGAGCGGTGTCCGGAACGGCACGTGATGCACCCCCTCCGAGGGTCGCTCCCACGGCCGCGAGGTGAACGCCCTGCTAAAACCGGGGAGCATACGAAAAAACCTGACGACCGCCGATGAGGGCGCAATGCCTTCACACCACGGAAATCTCCGCGTACGCCCGACCGCATTCCCCCTCACCTGGTTCACGGCATATCCGAATCCCTTGCCAAGGTTCGAAGCGATATGTGAGTATCCGTGACAGGTGCGGCGAACCGCCCTGTCCCCACCGAAGCGACCGGCTGCTCCCGTCCCGAGCGCCGGCCTTTCGGGTGCCCTCCGAGCTCCATGAGGAGAACCATCGTGCGCGAGGCCCTGTCCGACCTGCTCCTGCGGTCCGCCCGCCGGACCGGCGTCCCCGGAGCCCAACTCGCGGTCTACCACCGCGGGGAGCTGCACACCTGTGTCACCGGCGTGGAGGACTCCGCGACGGGGCGTCCCGTGGAAGACGCCTCCCTCTTCCCCCTGGGCTCGGTGACCAAGCCCGTCACCGCCGCCCTGGTCATGCAACTGGTGGAGGACGGCGACGTCGACCTCGACGCCCCCGTGCTGCACCACCTGGGGGGCGGCGCGCCCGACCACCCGCTGCGGGGGGTCACCGCCCGCCAACTGCTCAGCCACACCGCCGGCCTGGTCTCGGAGCGGCCCGCGGACGCCCCCGCCACCTCCCTGCGCCGTTACGTCTCCTCGCTGACCCCCGAGGACCGCATCGCGCCGCCGGGGACGGTGTTCTCCTACTCCAACACCGGCTACGCCGTGGCGGGCCGGCTCGTGGAGGCCGTCACCGGACAGGACTGGTGGGAGACCGTGGAGTCGCACCTGTGCTGGTCCACCGGCATGGAACTGGCGCCGGTCCCGGCGCCGCGGCCCCCCGCCCCCGGTCTGGTCACCGGTCACGCCGTCGACGGCGCGGGCCGGGCCCACCCGGTGGGCTTCCACATCGAGCCCGCCCTCGCCCCGGCCGGGGGACTGGCCGCGAGCGCCGCCACCCTGGCGGCCTTCGGCAGGGCCTTCCTCGACCCCGGGCACGCGGCCCTGGACGGCGAGGTCGCCTCCCCGGAGGTGCTGGGAGAGATGGGCCGCTCGGTGAGCGTGGCCGACCCCTTCGGCCTGGCCGACGGCTGGGGCGCCGGCTGGTCCCTGCACCTGGCGGGCGACCGCCTGTGGTACGGCCACGACGGGACCCTGGACGGGGCCACCTGCAACCTGCGCGTGGACCCCGAGGGCGGGACGGTGGTCGCCCTGACCACCAACTCCACCACCGGTGTGACCACCTGGGAGCACCTGGTCCGCGGTCTGCGCGAGCTGGGGGTGGACGTGGGCCACTACCGCCAGCCCGACGCCGCGGCCGAGGGCGCCGCCGCCACCGCGACCGCCCCCGACCGGGTCACCGGGCGCTACGGCAACGGCGGCCTGAGCGCCGAGGTCGTCCACGACCGCGGCGGCCACCGGCTGGTCATGTCCAACGGCTTCGAGGGCGAGCTGACCACCGGGCCGGGCGGAGCCTTCCGGGTGGTCTCCGAGCGCCACGGCGGGATCGCCCTCAGCGGACGCTTCCTCACCGACCCCGCCGCCCCCGGACGTGCCACGGCCCTGCAGTACAACGGGCGCACCCTGCGTCTGAGCGGGCTCGCCGTGGGCCCCAACGCCTGATCCACCACCCCTGCGCACACGAGGACCGGCACAGCGACCATGAGCGACGCCCCCGTTGACCACACTTCCGAGCTCGACCGCGCCAGGGCCCGCGAGGAGGTCCTGCGCCGCCTGCGCGCGCGTGACGGGAGCGGCCAGGACATCCCCCGCGTCCCCCGTGACCGCCCGGTCGCGCTGTCCTTCGCCCAGCAGCGGCTCTGGGTCCTGGACCAGATGCGGCCGGGGCGCACCGACTACAACTCCGCCCTGGTCCTGAGACTGACCGGGGACCTGGACGCCGGGGCGCTGCGACGCTCCCTGACCGCGCTGGTGCACCGGCACGAGTCCCTGCGCACCACCTTCACCGAGGTGGACGGCGAGGGGCGGCAGGTCGTCGGCGCCCCCTACGAGGTGGACCTCCCCACGACCGCGACCGGGGGACGCGAGGAGTCCGCCGAGAGGGCGGCCCAGGAGTACGCCCTGCCCTTCGACCTGGAGCGCGGCCCCCTGCTGCGGAGCCGGCTCCTGGTGGAGGGACCCGACAGCCACGTGCTGGTGCTGTGCCTGCACCACATCGTCACCGACGGCTGGTCCCTGGACCTGCTGCGCGGCGAGCTGGACACCCTCTACCGCGCCGCCACCGCCGACCCCGGCCGCGCGCCGGACGCCCTGGCCGCCGACCTGGACCCGCTGCCCGCCCAGTACGCCGACTACGCCTCCTGGCAGCGCTCGCGCCTGGACGGGGCCGCCCTGACCCGCTCGCTGGACCACTGGCGCCGCAGACTCGCCGACCCCCCCGTGCTGGAGCTGCCCACCGACCGGCCGCGGCCGGCCGTGCGCGACGGCGCGGGCGACACCCTGCCCTTCTCCCTGCCCGCTCCGCTGGTGGAACGCCTGGAACGCCTGGCCTCCGGACGCGGCGCCCACCTGTCCACGGTGCTGCTGACCGCGGCCCAGGTGACCGCCGCCCGCTGGAGCCGCAACCCCGACGTGGTGCTGGGCACCGTCACCTCCGGGCGCGAGGACCGGCGGCTGCACCGGATGACGGGCTTCTTCGTCAACACCCTGGCCGTGCGCCAACAGGTGGACGAGGAGCTGTCCTTCGCGGAACTGCTCGACCGGACGCGTGCCGGGTTCCTCGCCGACCTCGACCACGGCGAGGTCCCCTTCGACACGGTCGTGGACGCCGTCCTGACCGAACGCGACCCCGCGGTGCCGCCGCTGGTGCAGGCCGCGGTGGTCTTCCAGAGCGCCCGGACCTCCGGGGAGGCGGGCCTGGGCGACCTGGACGCGGAACCGGTGCAGGTGCGGCGCGGCCAGTCGGTCTTCGACCTGACCCTGGAGTTCCGCCCCGGTCCCGACGGTGTCGCGGGGTCGGCCGAGTTCGACACCGCCCTGTTCGACCGTTCCACCGTGGAGCGCCTGGTCGCGGACCTGGTGCGGGTGCTGGAGGGCGCCGAGGACCCCCGCCCCCTGCGGGCCCTGCCCCTGACGGACCGCGAGCGGACACAGGAATCGGAACGCGCCTGGACCGGGGCGCCCGGCCCGCGCCCGCGGCCCCTGCCCGACCTGTTCGCGGAGCAGGCCCGACTGCGCCCCGTGGACCCCGCGCTGGTCGACGCGGACCGCACCGTCTCCTTCGCCGAGGCCGACGACCGGGCCGCGCGCACGGCCCGTCGCCTGCGGGAGCTGGGCGTGCGGCGGGGCGACCGCGTCGGGGTGTGCGTGGAGCGGGGCACGGCCCTGGGCGAGGCGCTGCTGGGCGCGGTGTACGCGGGAGCGGTCTACGTGCCCCTGGACCCGGAGTATCCGACCGAGCGGTTGGCCACCGTCCTGGAGGACGCCGCGCCGCGCGCCGTGATCGTCGACGCCGCGTCCGCCCCCCGGCTGCCCGCGGGCCTCCCGACGCTGGACGCGGCGGACCCCGCCGTGGCCCGGGCGGAGCCGCTGCGCGAGGCGCTGCACCCCGAGGACCCCGCCTACCTCATCCACACCTCCGGCTCCACCGGCAGGCCCAAGGGCGTGCTGGTGGCGCACCGCGGCCTGGCCGCCCTGGCCGCCACCCAGGGCGAGCGCATGCGTGTGGGCCCCGGATGCCGGGTGCTCCAGTTCGCCTCCCCCAGCTTCGACGCGGCCGTCGCCGAGATGACGGTGGCACTGCTCAACGGGGCCGCGGCGGTACTGCTGCCACGCCCCTCCCTGATGGGCGAGGGACTGCCCCGTGCCCTGCGCGAGCACCGCGTCACCCACGTGACGCTGCCCCCGGCGCTCCTGCCCGGCCTGTCCCCCGAGGAACTGGGACCGGTGGAACACCTGCTCGTGGCGGGCGAGGCCTGCCCCGGCGAGCAGATCGCCCGCTTCTGCGACGACCGGGCCGTGTACAACGGCTACGGGCCCACCGAGTCCACCGTGTGCACCACCATCAGCGCCCCGCTCTCGGGGGCGGGCGCCCCCGCCCTGGGCGCCCCGGTGGCGGGCACCCGTGTCCGGATCCTGGACCGGTGGCTGCGCCCGGTGCCCGACGGCGTCCCCGGCGAGCTCTACATCAGCGGCGACGGGCTGGCCCACGGTTACCTCGGGCTGCCCGGCACCACCGCGGAACGCTTCGTCGCCGACCCGGACGCCGAGGGCGGACGCATGTACCGCTCCGGCGACCTGGTCGTGCGCCGCGGCGGACGGCTGGAGTTCCTGGGCCGCACCGACGACCAGGTCAAGATCCGCGGCCACCGCGTCGAACCGGGCGAGGTCGAGCACGTGCTCACCCGCCTTCCCGAGGTGGAACGGGCCGTGGTGGTGGCCGACGGCACCGGCGCCTCGCGCCGTCTGGTCGCCTACGCCGTCCCCGCCCCCGGGTGCGCCACGAGCCCCGAGGCCCTGGAGCGGGCCGCCCGGTCGCTGCCCTCCTACCTGGTCCCGGCGGCTTTCGTCGTCCTGGACGACATCCCGATGACCGCCAACGGCAAGACCGACCGGCGCGCGCTGCCCGCCGTGGACTGGACCGGGCGCTCCGGGAACGGGTACACGGCCCCGCGCACCACCGCGGAGCGGGAGCTGGCCGCGGTGTGGTGCTCCCTGCTCGGCCTGGAGCGCGTCGGCGTGCACGACGACTTCTTCCGCGTGGGCGGCGACTCCGTCAGCGGGGTGCGCATGCTCGCCCGCGCCGCCGACCGGCTCGGCGCCCGCCCCCCGCTGCGGGCGCTGTTCGAGCGGCCCACCGTCGCCGCGCTGGCCGAGCTCTACGAGGGCCCCGGCGAGCACCGCTCCGCACCCGTGCGCGTGGAGCACGAGGGGCCGGCGCCCCTGTCCGCCGCGCAGCGCCGGATGTGGTTCCTGGACCAGTACTCGCCGGGAGGGGCCGGGTACAACTCCGGCGGCGCGCTGCGCCTGTCCGGCGCGTTGGACGTCCCGGCGCTGGAGCGCGCCCTGGACGCCCTGGCCGCGCGCCACGAGGCGCTGCGCACGGTCTTCCCCTCCCGGGACGGCGCGCCCTGCCAGGTCGTGCTCGACGCCACCGGCCTGCCCCTGGCCGCCGTCGAGCTGGGCGGCGCACCCGGGGGCGGGCGCGAGGAACGGCTGGACGCGCTGCTGGAGGAGTTCGCCTCCCGGCCCTTCGACCTGGCCCGCGGCCCCCTGACCCGGGCGGTACTGGTCCGCGTGGACGAGGACGACAACGTCCTGGCGATCACGATGCACCACATCGTCACCGACGCCTGGTCCATGTCGGTGCTCGTCGGGGAACTGGGAGAGCTCTACCGGGCCGCCCGGGAACGGCCCCACGTCCCGGCCGGGGAACTGCCCGGGGCCGCGGGTCTGGAGCCGGTGCTCCTGCGCTCCACCGACGTGGCCGTGTGGCAGGAGGAACGGGCGCGCTCGGGGGCCTTCGGGGAACACCTGCGGTACTGGCGCGACCACCTGGCAGGGGTCGAGCCCCTGGAGCTGCCGACCGACCGGCCCCGGCCCGCCCAACGGCGCGGCCGCGGCGCCGCGCGCTCCTTCGAGGTCCCCGCACGGGTGCGCGGGCGCGTGCGCGAGCTGGAGTCCGACCACGGCCTGACGCTGTTCATGGTGCTGGTCGCGGCCACCGCACTGACGCTCGCGCGCCACAGCGGCCGGCACGACGTGGTGATGGGCACGGTGACCTCCGGACGCGACGGCGCCGACCTGGAGAACGTGGTGGGGTTCTTCGTCGACACCGTGGCCCTGCGCCTGCGGGTGGACCCCGACGCGTCCGCCTCCGCGCTGCTGGCCCACGTGCGCGCGACCGTCCTGGCCGCGTTCGAGCACGGCGAGGTCCCCTTCGACACGGTCGTGGACGCGACCGGGCAGGAGCGCGACCCCTCCCGCCCCACCCTGGTCCAGGCCCTGGTGACGCTGCGGAACACACCGGGCGCCCCCTGGAAGGCGGACGGCCTCGACGCGCGCCCCCACGCCGTCGCCCACCGGCACACCCAGTTCGACCTGACGGTGGAGTTCGCCGAGGAGGACGGGCGGCTGCTGGGCGCGGTGGAGTACGACACCGACCTGTTCGACGCCCGCACGGCCGACCGGATCGCCCACCACCTGGCCGCCACCCTGGACCTGCTCTCCCGTGCCCCGCAGGCGCCCGTGCGGGAGCTGGACCCCGCACCCGCGCCGGACGAGGCCGAGGCCCTGCGCTCCTGGAGCACGGGCGCCCCCGGGCGCCCGCCGGCGTCGGTGCCCGCGGTGTTCGGCGAGCGGGTGCGCGCCCTGCCCGACGCACCCGCCCTGGCGGGACCCGGCGTGGCGATGACCTACGCCGAACTCGACCGGGCCTCGGCGGCCCTGGCCGGACGGCTGCGCTCGCTGGGGGTGGGGCCCGAGACCCCCGTGCCCCTGCTCCTGGAGCGGGGTCCGCACGTGGTCACCGCGATGCTCGCCGTGCTGCGCGCCGGGGGCGCCTACGTCCCCGTGCACCCCGACGACCCCGCCGAACGGGTGCGCCTCCTGGTCTCCGGGACCGGGGCCCCGTGCGTGGTCACCGACGCGGCCTGCGCCTCCCGGGCGCCCTCCGCGGTCCCGGCGGTGCCGGTCGACGCCCTCGACCCCGTGCCGGACGCCGGCGCCCCCGTCGAGGGTCTGGACCGGGCCCACCCCGACCAGCTCGCCTACGTCATGTACACCTCGGGTTCCACCGGGACGCCCAAGGGCGTGGCGGTGACCCACACCGACGTGGTGCGCCTGGCGGCGGACCGGCGCTGGTCGGGCGGGCACGCCCGGCGCACGCTCTTCCACTCCTCGCACGCCTTCGACGCCGCCACCTACGAGATCTGGGCGGCCCTGCTGACCGGCGGCACCGTCGTGGTGGCCCCGCCGGGCCGGCTGGACGCGGACGGCTTCGCCGCGCTGGTCTCCGGGCACGGGGTCAGCGCCACCTTCGTCACCGCGGCGCTGTTCAACCTCTACGCCGCCCAGGACCCCTCCTGCTTCGCGGGGATGGAGCAGGTCGTCACCGGTGGCGAGGCGGCGAGCCCGCACGCGGTGGAACTGGTGCGGCGCGCCTGCCCGGACACGACGGTGGCCAACGGGTACGGACCCACCGAGACCACCACCTTCGCCGCCCACCACGCGCTGCCCCGCGAGGGCTCCACCCCCGACCCGGTGCCGATCGGCCGTCCCCTGGACGGCACGCGGCTGCACGTGCTGGACGAGCGCCTGCGGCCGGTGCCGGTGGGCGCGATCGGCGAGCTGTACGTGGGCGGGCGGGTCACGCGCGGCTACCACGGCCGACCGGCCCCGACCGCCGAACGGTACGTGGCCGACCCCTTCGGCGACGGCGGTCGGCTCTACCGCACCGGCGACCTGGTCCGCTGGAACAACTCCGGGGAGCTGGAGTACACCGGTCGCGCCGACTCCCAGGTCAAACTGCGCGGGTTCCGCATCGAGCCGGGTGAGGTGGAGGCGGCCCTGCTGCGTCTGCCCGACGTGGAGCAGGCCACCGTCCAGGTCCGTCGCGCCGCCTCGGGGGCGCGCGGTCTGGTCGCCTACGTGGTTCCCCGGGAGGGGGGGAGGACGGACCTGCCGGACGTGCGCGAGCGGTTGCGCGAGACCCTGCCCGACTACATGGTCCCGGGGGCCGTGGTGCCCCTGCGGGCCATCCCCCTCAACGCCAACGGCAAGGTGGACCGGGCGGCGCTGCCCGAACCGGACGAGCCCGCCGAGCGGGCGCGGGAGGGCACGGCACCGCGCGGCGCCACCGAGCAGGCGCTGGCGCGGATCTGGTCGGAGCTGCTGCACGTGGCGGACGTGGGCCGCCACGACAACTTCTTCGCCCTGGGCGGCGACTCGATCCTGAGCATCCAGCTGGTCTCGCGCGTGCGCGAGGCGGGGTGGAACGTCACCACCCGCGACGCCTTCCTGCACCAGACGGTCGCCGGCCTGGCCGCCGCGGCCGACCGGAGCGGGACCGCCGGCGGCGCCGGCGCGCGGACCCCGGTCACCGGCCCCGTCCCGCCCACCCCCGTGGACCGCTGGTTCTTCCGCACCCGTACCCGCCGCCCCGAGCACTTCGACATGTCGCTGCTGTTCGAGGTCGCCGAGGGCACCGATCCCGACCTGTGGGCGCGGGCCGCCGACAGCCTGCCCGCCCACCACGACATGCTGCGCCTGAGGGTCGTCGACGCCGGGGACGGCCCGCACGGGCACCTGGACGCCGACACGCCCCACCGTGCCCGGGTGGTGCGGGTGGGCGGCGAGGAGCTGGAGCGGGCGGTGGAGCGCGAGGCGCTGCGCGCACGCCACCCCGAACGCCTCGCACGGGGGCCGCTGTTCGAGGCCGTGGTGTTCGACGCCGGTCCCCGCCGGGCCCCGCGGGTGTTGCTGTCGGCGCACCACCTGGTGGTCGACGCCGTGTCCTGGCGGGTGTTGCTGGAGGACCTGGCCACCGCCTACGGACAACTGGACCGGGGCGAGAAGGTGGACCTGGGCGCGCCCACCACGCCCTTCCCGGAGTGGGCCCGCCGGCTCGGGGAGCACACCGCCCAGGGGTCCTTCGACGGGGACGCCGACCACTGGTCCGACCTGGCGGCCCGGGCCGCGGACGCGCTCCTTCCCGTGGAGTCGGACTCCGGACCCAACGACGTGGCCTCGGAGCGGGTCCTCACGGCCTCCCTGTCGGCCGAGGAGACCGCGGTCCTGCTGCGCCGGGTGCCCGGCAACCTGCGCAGCAGCATCGACGACGTCCTGCTCGGCGCGCTGGCGAAGGTGCTGACCGGCTGGAGCGGCTCCCCCCGCCTGCTGGTGGCCAAGGAGGGGCACGGGCGCGAGGACCTGTTCGACGACGTGGACCTGTCCCGCACGGTGGGCTGGTTCACCGCGATCCACCCGGTGCTGTTGGAGGTCCCCGCGGACGCCGACACCGCCGGGGCGATCGCCGTCGCGCGCGGGCGGCGTCGGGCCGCCCCGGACGGGATCGGCTTCGGGGCGCTGCGGGAGCTGGCCGGGCGGCGGGCCCCCGCGGCACTGGTCGCGATGCCCGAGCCGCCGGTGACCTTCAACTACCTGGGGCGCTTCGGCGACCGGGGTGAGGGGCCGGTGGGCCGTCCGCTGCCCCTGCCGCCGTGCGACCACGCCCCGGACGAGGAGCGCACCAGCCTGTTCGACGTGACCGGCGCGGTGGTCGGGGAGCGACTGGAGCTCTCCTGGACCTACTCGGTCCACCGGCACCGGACCGAGACGGTCCGGGCCCTGGCCGACGAGTACGCCGAGCGGTTGCGCGCACTCGTGCGCGAGGCCGGACGCGGACGCGCGCGGGACCGCCGCGCGCGCTGACGGTGTCGCGCGAACGGCGCGCGAGACCCACGACGACAAAGGAGAGCGATCGACGTGAGCAACCCCTTCGACGACGAGGACGGCCGTTTCCTGGTGCTGGTCAACGACGAGGGACAGCACTCCCTGTGGCCCGCCTTCGCCGAGGTGCCCCGGGGGTGGCGGGTGGCCCAGGGCGAGACCTCCCGGGCCGAGGCGCTGGAGTACGTGGAGCGCGAGTGGACCGACCTGCGTCCGGCGAGCCTGATCGCCGCGCAGGAGGGCTGACCGCGCCGGGACGCGCGGAACCGGTGACCGGGACGTGTCCCCGGGAGCCGCCCCGGGGGGGGCGGGGCGCTGCGGCGGGGCGGTGGGGGGCCCCCGGCGGGGGCCCGGGGGCCCGGGGCCGGGGGGGGGGGCCGGGGGGAGCCGCGTTCCGCGCGTCCCGCCGCGGGGACTCCAAGCCCGCCCTGTGGAGAAGACGCGGACGGACCCCTGCGGGGCAGGGCCTGTTCGTCACGCTTGCCCAAGTGCCTCGGACCGCCTGGAGTGACAGGAGATGTCTACGAGATGGGCAGCTCGTTCTCCGAGGGCCGATGAAACGGGGCGCGCGAGAGATATCCGTCCAGCAGGAGCTCGACGAGGAAGTTGCCGACCGGCTCATCACCGAGTGGAAGCAGAAGTTCGGCAGTGGTCGCCGCGGCGGACCGGCGGTGCTGCGGCAGGATATGGACGTCAAGGTCCTCGGGCTCGCCCGCGAGAAGTCGGAGTTCCCGGACCTGCGCACCGTCGCGGAAGCGCTCATCTGCTAGTTGTTCGGCGTGCCGCCGATCCTGGTGGGAGCCGAGGCCGGCCATTTTCTTGACTGGCCAGTAGGACTCGCGGAGATAACGTCCCGCGTTGTTGCAGGTCGTTAAGTGTGAGCCCCACGCATGTGGGGATGGACCGATGAGGGCCCCGGCTCCCCCAAGCCGAGGCCCGTGAGCCCCACGCATGTGGGGATGGACCGCTGATCTGGACCGCATTGCCCGGCTGGAGGCCGTGAGCCCCACGCATGTGGGGATGGACCGGACATCGCTGAGGCCACGGGGTACACGCGACAGGTGAGCCCCACGCATGTGGGGATGGACCGTCACCGTGTCACTCAACGCCCCCTCGGGGGTTGTGAGCCCCACGCATGTGGGGATGGACCGGGCCTCACCCGGATTGCCGAGCGAGGCCCTGCGGTGTGCGACTACTGCGGAGTCAATACCTCGCTCGCGAAGCGGCGCGCGTAAGGAGCGAGGCGCGCGTGGAGGGGGTCCCGCTCGGCGGCCTGGACGATCTCGGCGCAGATCACCAGGTGTGCCAGTCGCCCGTCCTGGTTGTCGAGCACGTCAGCGAAGACCTCACGGACCTTCGCGGCCGTCTCGGGGACGGCGAGGCTGTAGGCGTGAAGGACAGCGGCGTCGTATCCGGCCGGTGCCGCCCCCCAACCCTCCCAGTCGAGGAGAGCGAGCGGATCGCGGGTCACGTTGGCCCAGTGCAGGTCTGCGTGGGAGGTGACCCAGTTTCGGACGGTCAGGTCCACCCCGGCCTGAGCGACCTCGGGCAGGTGGTGGGGGATGCGCTCGATGAACCCCGGGGTGTGGGACCGTCGGCCTTGTGGCGCGGGCACCTGCCGCAGCCGGTGGAGCATGGTGCGCAGATCCCTCCACCACCTGGAGCCGATGGTGAGCGGCATTTGGAGATCCGGTGTCGCTGACACGGGAGGTGTGTCGACACGGGAGAACAGCAGGGCCTGGAACACCGGTTCCTGTCCCCACGAGTAGTCGGCCATCAGACGAGGTCGGCGAATGTGCGGGGGGAGGGCCTTCTCGGCAAGGCGGTTGCCTTCCCACATCCGACCTCCCGCCTTCGTTGCAGATTCCACACGCAACCACGCTGGCTCCCCGTCGACGCGAATGACGGGGCCGCTCAGGGTCCGGCCTCCCACCCCGTGGTGCAGCGGGAGGTCAGGCGGCGCGGCCAGGTCCAGGGCCGCGACCGCGTGATGCCACGCCTGTTCCAGGTCAGGCGTTTTGTCGGGAAAGGAGGAGGTCACTGATGTCCTTCAGTCGGGTCTCGACAGGAGCGGGCCGCCCACTACCTTCGCTGCGCTCGCCCAGTGCCGTGCACTCGATGAGCTGATCAGCACCCCGGTCAGACCGGGAGCCGACGCTGTCACCAAGAGGGCCGCTTCAGCAGGTGACGCGCCCTCGCGAATGTGGTGCGCGAGGCGTTCGTTCACCAGGTGGACGAACTTGCCGCCGTGCAGGGGGCGGAGGCCCAGAGCTCCAATCCTGCCTCGTCGGCCTCACCGAGAGGACCGCTTCCCACCAGGGCCTCCCGCACGGGAGCGATCACGATCTCTGCCTGTTGTCCCCCCTGCTCTTCGACATCGTGCGGACACGAGGTCGCAGTGAACCAAGGGGAGGGGCGACGGTGGCGGAGACGCCCATCCCGGCCGCGGTTCTTGGCGTGCTCTTGTGAGCCCTACGCACGTAGGGACGGACCGTCCCGGGTGGACGAGGAATCCGACCTGCTCAAGGACGAGCCTCCGGCCGCGGCCGTTCTCGTCGGCGGTCACGACCCCGGGGACGACGAAGGCGCCGACGACGAGTCGTCGGCGCCCGAAGGGCAGTGGTCCGCCCTAGTGCCCCGCGTGCTCCTCGTCGGTGCTGACGATCAGCGCGTAGGCCTCGGCGAGGTCCTTCACGTCTTCGGCCTCCTCGGACACGGGAGCGAGCTCCACGATCTTCTTGAGGAGTGCTTCGCGTGCCTGGGCCTGGATGTCCTGCGATTCGGTCATGCGCCAACCCTAGACCCGGGAACGGACATGTCCGGCCACTTCCCCGCGTCCACCGGCGGAGGCAGCCCGGCCGGTGGTCCCCCCGCATGGGGAGACCACCGTGGCCGAGCGGCAGGGCCGGGCGCTCGGAGCCGCCGACACCGCCCACGAAGCCGGAGGCCGGACCCCGTGGCCGTCGGCGGTCGGGGGTCAGGGGAGGGTGGACGGTCCCGCCGGTGCCGGCACACCGGCGAGACCGAGTATGAGGTCGCGGACCTCGGTGGCCGCGACGCGTTCCCGGGCGAAGCCGGGATCGGTGCACAGCACCAGGGGGCCGTCGTCGGGGTCCTCGTGCGCGCGCCCGTGGGTGCCGCGCACACAGCCCGGGTCGAGCGGGACCACGTTCATGGCGTAGCGCAGACCGGCCTTCTTGCGCACGAGGTTGGCCGCCGCGCGCGCTTTGACGAACGGGTCCCCGGGATCGAGGAAGAGCTCGGCCGGGTCGTAGCCCGGCTTGCGGTGGATGTCCACGCCCCGCGCGAAGTCCGGCGCCGCCCCGTCGTGCAGCCAGTAGTAGTAGGTGAACCAGGCGCCCGGGTCGGCCACGAGGACGAGCTCGCCCGAGCGCTCGTGGTCCAGCCCGTGCTCCGCCTGCCCGTCGCGGTCCAGGACGAGGTCCACCCCCTCCACCCCGGCGAGGAGGCCGGCGACCGCGGACACGTCGCCGGGGTCGCGGACGTACACGTGGGCGCACTGGTGGTCGGCCACCGCGAAGGCGCGCGACTCCCACGGGTCCAGGTACTCCATCCCGTGCTGGGTGTGGACCTCCAGCAGTCCGGCCTCCCGCAGCACCCGGTTGACGTGCACCGGCCTGTCCGCGGGGGTGATGCCGTACTCGCTGAGGACCATCACGGCGGCGCCCGAGCGCTCGGCGTCGTCCAACAGGGGCGCCAGGGCCGCGTCCAGGTCGCCCACCGCCCGACGGGCCTGCTCCGAGCCGGGGCCGTACCGCTGCAGGTCGTAGTCCAGGTGGGGGACGTAGCACAGGGTCAGGTCGGCCCGCGGCATCAGTCTGCGGGTCGCGGCCACGATCCACTCGGTGGAGCGGATCGACGCGGTCGGCCCCCAGTAGTGGAAGAGCGGGAAGGGTCCCAGCTCCGCGGTCAGCTCGTCGTGGAGGGCGGGGGGACGGGTGTAGCAGTCGGGGGACTTGCGCCCGTCGGCGTGGTAGACCGGCCTGGGGGTGACGGTCCAGTCGGTGGTGGCGCCCATGGCGTACCACCAGCACACGTTCGCGGTGCGAAAACCCGGCCGGCGGCGCCGGGCGGTCTCCCACACCTTCTCGCCCCGGACCAGGCGGTTGTGCTGGCGCCACAGGTACACCTCGCCCAGGTCCCGGAAGTACCAGCCGTTGCCGACGGCGCCGTGCCCGGCCGGGGTCAGGCCGGTCAGGAACGTGGACTGGACGGTGCAGGTGACGGCGGGCAGGACGGTCTCCAGCGGGGCCTGCCAGCCCTTCTCGGCCATGGCGCGCAGTCGGGGCGCGTGTCGCAGCAGCCGGGGCGTGAGCCCGACCGCGTTGACGACGAGCAGGCGCGGTTCCTCCGTCGGCATGCGGGTGTCCCTTCGTCTCGCGGGGGTCAGAGGACGGTCAGGCCGAGGTCGGTCATGCGGTCGCGGGCCCAGGCCACCTCGGCCGCGATGCCCTCGGTGAGCCCCTTTCCGTCGGTGGGGCGCGACGCCTCGGGCAGCACCGACCAGGTGTAGGTCTCCACCTCCACGTGGTCGGTGCGCGCGCCGCCGGGGCCCAGGAGGCGGCGCAGGGTGTCGGTGAGGTGGTCGGTGGTCCCGCGCAGCGGGGCGGCGGCAGGGGCGTGCAGGGGCACGTGGAAGTGGGTGCGCCAGGGCGCGTCCCCGGGCAGGGGGTCGGCGCCGCCCAGGGCCTCGTGCAGGTCGTCGCGGCCCTCCCGCGCCCCGTCCTCGCCGCGGACGCGCGTCTGGTGCAGGAAGCGGTCCTCGGTGAAGGCGGCGAGGGCCTCGCGGGCGGCCGGGTCGGCGGGGTCGGGGACCTCCACCGCCGCCGACGCCTGGGCCTTGACCACGGGCAGGCCCGCGGCGGAGAGCCTGTCCAGGGCCGCCCCCGGTTCCTCGAAGGCCGTCGCGAGGTGGCAGGTGTCCAGGCACACGCCCAGGTGCGGCGGCGGGTCCGCCAGGAGCCGGGCCGCGTCACGGGTGGACTCGACGACGCACCCGGGCTCGGGTTCCAGCCCCACCCGTACCGGGCGCTCCCGCCGCGCCAGGTCCTCCAGCGCCGCGGAGAGCTCGTCCAGGTGCGCGCGGGCGGTGGCGAGGCGTCCGGGGTCCCACGGTGTGCGCCAGGCCAGGGGGAGGGTGGAGACGCTGCCCCGTGCGGCGTCGTCGGGGAGCAGCCGTGCCAGCACCCGGGCGCAGTCCACCGTGTAGTCCAGCCTGGCCCGGTCGGTCCAGTCGGGGCGGTACACGGCGTGCTTGACCACGGGCGCGTGGAACCCGGTGTAGGGAAAGGCGTTGAGGGTCACCGTCTCCAGCCCCGCGGACGCCAGCTCCGCGCGCAGCCGGTCGGTCAGCCCCGGATCCGCCGCCAGCTCCCGGGCCAGCGGGGCGGGCAGCCACAGCCCCAGGCCGAGCCGGTCCGCGCCCAGGGCCTCGCGCACGCCGCCGCCGTGGACGCGGATCTGGCGCAGGACGCCGTCCAGGTCCTCGGCCGGGTGCACGTTGGTGCAGTAGGCGAGGTGGACGACCGTGCCGTCGGGGTGGCGCAGCCTCACGCGGCACCCCCGTCCGCACGCTCGCCGCGAAGGACGGAGTTGCCGGAGTAGGTCGCGGTGCGGTCGGCCCCGGGCACGTCGTCCAGCAGCAGGCGACCGCTGCGTCCGTAGAACTCGACGGGGTTGTCCCACAGGACGCGTTCGACGTCCCGGTCGGTGAAGCCCGCGGCGAGCATGGCCTCGCCGGTGCGCAGGGTGGCGAGCGGGTCGCTGCGGCCCCAGTCGGCGGCCGAGTTGACCACCATCCGTTCCGGACCCCACTCGGACAGGACGCGGACCATGCGCTCCGGGCTCATCTTGGTGTCGGGGTAGATGGAGAAGCCCAGCGTGCACCCCGAATCGTGCACCATCGCCACGGTGGCCTCGTTGAGGTGGTCCACGAGCACCCGCTCGGCCGGGATGCCGGACTCGGCGACCAGTTGCAGGGTGCGGCGGGTCCCGGCCACCTTGTCGCGGTGCGGGGTGTGCACCAGGACGGGCAGCCCGAACTCTGCGGCCAGCTCCAGTTGGTGGCGGAAGGCCTTCTCCTCCTCCGAGGTCCGGGAGTCGAAGCCCACCTCCCCGACCGCCACGACGCCGTCCTTGGCCAGGTAGCGGGGGAGGAGGTCCAGCACCCCGTGCAGGCGGGGGTCGTTGGCCTCCTTCGGGTTGAGCGCGATCGCGCAGTGGTGGCGGATCCCGAACCGCTCGGCCCGGAAGCGCTCCCAGCCCACGAGGCCGTCGAAGTAGTCGCGGAAGGAGCTCACCCCGGTCCGGGGCTGGCCCAGCCAGAACGCCGGCTCCACCAGGGCGCGAACCCCTGCGGCGTGCATCGCCTCGTAGTCGTCGGTGGTCCGTGAGGTCATGTGGATGTGCGGGTCGAAGATACGCATCACGCCTCCGTTCGTCGGGTGTCCAGACGGGCTGCCTGGTCGGGGAAGTGGCGCAGCACGAGGTGGACGTCGGCGGGGACCTCCCGGCCCGCCAGCGCCCGCTCCTCGGCGTGGTCGGCGCACATGCGCGCCAGCTCGGCGTCGGCCCGCTCGGGCACCCCGGCCGCCGACCCCAGCGGCACCCCGGTGAACAGGCACTTGAGGACGCCCTGGCGCCAGGAGTCCGCGTCGAGCAGGGCCGTCGCCGCGCTGGAGGCCGCCGCCGCGATCAGCCGGGTGTCGTTGGTGCGCATCGCGTCGGCCAGCAGTTCGCGCGCCGCGCCGGCCAGCTCCTCCCGGCCGGTGTCGAGCACGTCCAGGCCCCGCAGGACGGCGCGCCGCTCACCCGCGTCACCGTGGTGGTACAGGTCGCGGACCTCCTGGGCGAGCTCCGGCGGGGCCAGGGCCCCGGCCAGCGCGGCCAGCAGCTCCACGCGCACCATGTCCTCCAGGGTCGGCCCGGCCACCCCGTCGGGGTCGCCGGACGGGCCCGGCCCCCGCGCCACGCTCCGGGCAGCAGCGGGGAAGAGCACGGCGATCAGGGCGGGCCGCTCCCGTACCTGTGCGACCCGGGAGGCGAGGGCCTCGCGCGCCTCGGCCGTGCCCAGGAAGGCGTACCGCCCGCTCACACCTCCGCCCTCCGGGCCCGGGAGGCGGCCAGCGCCAGGGAGAGCGCGCGGATCGACCGCTCGGCCACCACGGGGGCGGCGTGCCCGTGTCGGGGCAGCTCCACCGACGCCAGGCCCCGGTAGCCGACCGCCTCCAGGGCTCCCAGGACGCCGGGCAGGTCGATCTCCCCGTCGCCGAACTCCAGGTGCTCGTGGACGTTCGGCCGCATGTCGTCCAGCTGGACGTTGGCGATCAGGGCCCCGGCGCGCCGGACGGCGCCCTCGGGGCCGTCCGGTTCGTTGCACACGCCGTGCCCGACGTCGACGGTCAGCCGCAGGCGCGGCGGGTTGCCGAGCCTGCCGCGCAGCTCCAGCGCGTCGGCCACCCGTTCGGCGAACATGCCGGGCTCGGGCTCGAACGCGCAGTCCACACCGTGGTCGTCGGCGGCGGCCAGGACCCGTTCCACGCCCGAGGTCAGCCGCGACCAGCCCTGCGCCCGGTCCACCCCCGCGGGCAGGACGCCCGACCAGAAGGAGACGGCCTCGGCCCCCAGGTCCTCGGCGATGCGCACGGCGCGGCACAGCAGGTCCACACGCCGTTCGGCGCCCTCGTCGGAGACCAGGGTGGGTTCGTGCTTGCGGCGCGGGTCCATCAGGTAGCGGGCGCCGGTCTCCACGACCACCGCCAGGCCCAGCTCGGACAGCCGCCGGCCGATCCGGGCCGTGCGCGCGAAGGCGTCCGGGGCGAAGGGGTCCAGGTGCGGGTGGTCCAGCGTCAGCCCCACCCCCTCGTAGCCGAGGTCGGCGAGGAGGGCGAGCGCGTCGTCCAGCCGGTGGTCCCGGAAGCCGTTGGTGCCGTATCCGAACCTCAAGTGAACGACACCGCCTCGGACGCCCGCGCCGCCACGGGCGCGCCGAGGACGAGCGCGCACGCGGTGCCCGGCGCGCCGTGCCCGGCCAGCAGGGCCGCCTGGAGCGGGATCATGCCCCGGATCCCCTCACCCGTCGCCGAGCGGGCGTTGTGCGCCTCGGGCTCGACCAGCGCTCTGACCTGGGCTGAGCCCACCCTCACCGCGAAGAGCCCCGCGAGCGCACCCGCCAGGGCCCTCTCCGGGGTACCGCCCGCCGCACGCCTGCGGGCGGGCCGGGCGGGCGCGGCGGCGAGCGCGGCGGCGGCCAGGGTGCACAGCAGCGACCCCGCCGCGACGGCGGGCCGTGTCCCGTGCACCTCGCCCCGGCTCAGGGCGGTCACCCCGAGCGTGTGGACGGCCAGCGCCAGCGCGGGCCCGGCCGCGTCGGCGGGACGCGCACCCGCGCCCAGCAGCACGTCCAGCCCCCGGGCCGCCGCCATGCCCAGCGGGGCCAGCGGGGTCTGCTTGAGGAGGAGGTCGTAGCCCCACACGGTGGCGGCCAGGGCCGTGGCCACCCCCGCGGCCCGGCGTCCGCCCGCCGCCGCGGCCAGGCCCACGCCCGTGACGGTCAGCCCCGAGGCGACGGCCAGGGCCTCGCCGGGGAGCACGGCCCCGGAGGGGATGGGGCGTTCGGGGCGCTCGACCGCGTCCACCTCCCGGTCCGCGTAGTCGTTGAGGGCCATGCCCGCCCAGTACAGGCAGACCGAGGCCGCGGGCAGCGCCCAGGCCCCGGGTCCGCGCAGGCCCCCCGCCGCCGCGGCGCCGGCCAGGGTGTCTCCGGGAACGCTCAGCGCCGCGGGCAGGCGTACCAGCCTCGCCAGGTCGCGTGCTCTCATTCGGCCTCCTCCGCCGGTGCCGCGCACCAGGACGTCAGGGCCCGCCACTGTTCGGCGAGGCCGTGTTCACGGGTGCCCACGGGGTCCTTGAAGAAGAACGCCAGCTCCGGCAGGGGGCCGCTCCGGCCCTGCCGGTGGGCGTGGGCGGCCAGCCGCGCCAGGTCCAGCACCAGGGGCGCCGCCAGCGCGGAGTCGTAGCCCGACCAGGTGAACTGCAGGGACATCCGCGCCCCCAGGAACCCCTCGAACGAGACGTGGTCCCAAGCGACCTTGGCGTCCCCCAGGTCGGGGACGTAGTCGATGTGCAGGGGCCCGTCCGGCCCGTGCCCGAGCATGTGCTCCAGCCCCCGGGCCTTGGACGCGAGCTTGCTCTCGGCGTTGGCCGGGTCGGCCAGGGTGGCGCCGTCGCCGCCGCCGAGCAGGTTGACCGACGACCACGAGCGCACGTGCAGCGCCCGGGCGGCGAACATCGGCGCGAGCGCGCTCTTGACCAGGGTCTCCCCGGTCTTGCCGTCGGAGCCGGCCCACGGCACGCCCGAGCGGTCGGCGAGCCGCGCCAGGGCGGGCAGCCGGGGTCCGGTGTTGGGCGTGAACTCCACGAACGCGCAGCCCGCGCGCAGGGCCGCGTACGCGTACGCGGAGCTGGCCGGGATCCGCGCGGTCCCGGTGTCCAGGGCCGCCTCCAGCGCGTCGGCGTCGGTGTGTTCGGCGTACGCGCCGGGCCGGGGCTCGGTGCTGGACAGGTCCACCACCACGACGCGTTCGAGCGCCTCCCGCTCGGAGAACTCCCGCAGGTCCGCCTCCAGGCGGTCCACGTCCCCGCGCCGGACGCCGCCGGAGACGTCGTCCAGGCCCCGGCGCAGACCGCGCTCGGTCCGGTCCAACCCGTCGGCGAGGGCCGGCGGCAGGTGGGCGGGCAGCACCCCCGCACCGGCCAGCCGCTCGGCGCTCTCGCGCAGGCCGGTCTCGGACACGTCGTGGCCGCCGAAGACCAGGTCACCGATCCCGGGCAGGCGCGCCCCGGCGAATTCGGGCCGCTCGGTCACGCACCCCGTCCGCCCGGCGGCGCCGGACCGCACCGCGAGGGCCCCCAGGACGGCGGTGGTCGCCACCGACCCCCGTGCCCCGATCAGCCATACTCCGACTCGCGTCAACGCATGCTCCCTTCTCCGTGCCTTCGAGCGTTCCGGGAACGGTGTGGTCACCGGTCGCCGCTGTCGCCGTCGCCCTCCCCGGGCGCGCCGCCGCCCTCGCCGGGCTGTGCGCCGTCGGGGCCGAGCGCGCCGCTGCCGGGCGCCGCGGGCAGGTACAGGTGGACGTGGCCGTGGCCGGACTCCACACTGACCATGTCCAGCTGGGTGGCCGCCACCGACCAGCCGCGGACCGCCTGGGTGCGCAGGTCCCCGGCCAGCTCCAGCAGCTCCGCCTGCTGCGCGTCCTGCGCGCGCTCCGCGTTGGAGTAGGCCACGACCGCGGAGCCCAGCAGGTCCACGGCGTTGGACAGCCCCGCGTACGCGACGTTGTGGCCGGTGTTCCCGGAGGGGGCGTCCTCGAAGTGCCCGGCCGCGTCGTGGACGGTGGTCAGCCAGGAGTCGATCTCCCCGTCGTCGGGGGCGTCCCCGACGGGGGTGGAACCGTCGGGCGGGACGGCCGCGTCCAGGCTCTCCACCACGGGCACCAGCACCTCGTGCGCGGCTCCGGCGCGCTCGACGAGCTGATCGACCTGTGCGCGGTCGCGCTCCTGCGCGGAGGCCTGGAGCTCGGCGACGCGCGCCGGGTCGGGGCCGGTGCGGTCGTCCCCGGTGAAGGAGAGGACGAGGACGGCGACCAGGGCGGCGACCACCAGGACGGATCCGGCGGTCAGCCCCCAGGTGAGCTTGGGCGAGGGGGCCTCGGCCGCCTCGCGGTGCGTGTCGGGGGAGGAGCGGTCCTTCTTGGCGGACACCGTGGCACCTTCTTCTCGTCGTACGTGTGGGCCCGGCGCCGCGACGTCGTGGTTCTCGCCGTCGGGGCGCCACCGCGGGGGTGGCGGGGCCGGCCGGAACCGGCCCCGCCGTGGTCAGGGGGCCTTCGGCGGACGCCCGTCCCCCGGGGGAGGGGGCGGCGTCCGCCGGAGGCGTCCCGTCACTCGTCGTCGATGAGGGGACGCAGCCTGTCGGCCAGCTCCAGCAGCTCCTCCCTGGCGGCGCCGTCGGCGACCGCCTCGGCCACCTCGACGAACCGGTTCAGGGCGTGTGCGGCCTGCCCGTTACGGCCGACGTTCAGGTGGTGCTCGGCCAGCTCCAGCTGGGGGATCAGCCGGCGCGCCTCGGACCTGGTCAGCGCGCCGTCGTCCTCCAGGGCGTCGATGCGCTCGTGGACCTCGGCGAACGTGACCGGTTCGACCGCGTCCAGTTCCTGGACCAGGACGTCGCGGAAGAGCACCCGGTCGGCCTCGCCGTGGTTCTGCAACCCGATGTGGCCCGAGGACAGGTCACGTGCCGGGTCGGTGCTCTCGAACTCGTTCACCAGCTCCCCGTTGATCCACACGCGGATCACCGGGTCGGCCACCTCGATCTCCATCTCGTTCCACTCGCCGACCCGCGCGGGGTGGGAGTCGGCCGCCTGGAAGCCGTAGACGGCACCGGTCCGGTGGACCGGGTCGCCGTCGGGCGCGCCGTAGCCGTCGATCTGGATCTCGTAGCCCTCCTCGACGGCGACCCAGGGGTCGTCCCCGGGGTCGGGGAAGCCGACGAAGACACCGGAGTTGTCCGACTCCTCGGAGGCGAGGAAGTCCAGCTTCAGCCGGTAGGACTCCCACTCCGTCTCGTGCCGGAGCAGCCCCATGCCGCCCCGGGTCTCCAGGGCGCAGCCGTCGCCGTCGTCGACGACACCGAAGCCGCCCGGGCCCGCCATGGCCCACCCGTCGAGCGACGCGCCGTCCCACAGGGGGGTGTAGCCGTCCTCGGCCTCGGGCGGGGCGCACTCCGGCGGCTCGGCGCCGCCCGCCTCGACCGTGACGGTGGCGGTGCCGGAGGCGCCGGTGTTGCCGTCGCCGTCCGTGGCCACGGCGCTGACCTCGTACTCGCCCTCGGCGGCCCCCTGCCAGACTGCCTGGTAGGGGTCCTCGGCCACCGTGGCGACGACCTCGCCGTCCACGAGGAACTCCACCTTCTCGACCCCGGACCCGGAGTGGTCGGCGACCTCGGCGGAGAGGGGGACGTCCTCGCCCTCCTCGAAGACCGCGCCGTCCTGCGGGCTGGTCAGCTCGGTCTGAGGGCCGTGCCCCCCGTGGCCGTCCAGGACCGCCTCGAAGTAGTTGAGGTTGAACAGGCTGTCCTCGGCGGAGGTGTCCTCACCGGTGAAGACCAGGTACAGCGTGAAGGTCTCGCCGGGGTCGGCGACGTCCATGGTCACGTCGGTCCACTCCTGCCAGCCGCCGGTGGAGGGCACGTCGACGCTGCCGAGCAGCTCACCGTCGGGAGCGTTCATGCGTGCCTCGATCGCTCCGCCCGCCCCCGCGGAGGCGACCCGGAACTCCATCTGCTCGACCCCGACCAGATTGGTCGTGTCGTAGGAGGTCCAGTCGCCGTAGCCGATGTGGCTGACGTTGACCAGGCCGCCCTCGGCGTCCTCGGTGGGCTCGGTCCGGACCCCCTGGCTGTCGGTGAAGTACTGGGCCTGCGTCCGTGCGGGCTTGAGCGTGATCCCGTCGCTTCCGGTGAGGGCGGGCGCCCCGTCCCCGCCGGAGTCGGTGTACTCGGCCTGCAACGCCCAGAAGATGTTCATGTCGTGCCCGTGGCCGCCGTCGACCTCGGTGAGGCTGACGTCCTCGCAGCTGTCGTACTGGGTCCACGGGTGGGCGTGCCGGTCGTGGCCGAGCGAGGCCGTGACCGCCACGTCGCCGCAGTCGATGCCCGCGCCGACCGAGCCGTCCTCGGCGTCCTCCACGTCCACGGTGAAGGGGATCTCGTCGCCCCAGTGGAAGTACTGGCCGTCCTGCGGGGTCCGGAAGGAGACGTCGGGCGCGGTGTTGCCCGCGGTGACGGTCGTGGTGGCCGTCCCGGTGCGCCCCTCGGCGTCGGTCGCGGTCAGCACGACCGTGTACTGGCCCGCCTCCTCGAAGGTGTGGGTGGGCGAGACCTCGCCGGAGGTCCCGCCGTCGCCGAACGACCACGCGTACTCCATGGGCAGGCCGCCGGGGTGGTGGGAGCCCTCCGCGGAGAACTCCACCTCCAGCGGGGCCGGTCCCGAGGTCGCGGAGGCGCTGATGTCGGCGACCGGGGTGGTCCCGCCGCCGGTGTAGTCGATGCGCGACAGCGCCGAGTCCGCGGCCCCGCCGAAGTAGCCGGACCCGTACTCCAGCACGTACAGGGAGCCGTCCGGGCCGAACTCCATGTCCATGGGGTTGGCCAGGCTGATGTCGGGGACGGTCTCGGTGATGTCCAGGACGTCGCCGTCGTCGCCCAGGTGCACCTGCTTGATCCAGTCGCGGTCCCACTCGTAGAACAGCGGGATGCCGTCGTAGTACTCGGGCCACTTGGTGTCCGACTCCAGTTCGGGGTCGAACCGGTAGGCCGGACCGCCCATCGGGGCGCCGCCGCCCGTGCCCAGCTGCGGGAACTCCTCCGACTCCTCGTAGCTGTACCAGATCGAGGCGGGCGTGACCGGGGGAAGCTCCTCCAGCCCGGTGTTGCGCGGGGAGTCGTTGACCGGAGCGGCGCAGTCGAACGCCTCCCCGGAGGTCCCCGACGCGAAGTCGTGGTCGACGAACGCGCTGTTGTTACCGATGCAGTAGGGCCAGCCGATGTTGGCGGGCTCGGAGATGGCGTGCCAGGAGACCGTGTTCTGCGGCCCCCGGTCCGGGTCGGGCTCGTTGGCGTCGGGCCCGTAGTCGCCCAGGTAGACGGTGCCGTCCTCCTCGTCCACCGTGAACCGGAACGGGTTGCGCAGGCCCATGGCGTAGATCTCGGGCCGGGTCTGCTCGCCGCTGTACTCCTCCGGCGGGAAGAGGTTGCCCTCGGGGATCTCGTAGCCGCCGTCGTCGGTGGGCGTGATCCGCAGCAGCTTGCCGCGCAGGTCGGCGGTGTTGGCCGAACTGCGCTGGGCGTCGAAGGCGGGGTTGCGCGACTCGCGCTCGTCGATCGGCGTGTAGCCGTCCGACCCGAACGCGCTGGTGTCGTCGCCGGTGGCCAGGTAGAGGTTGCCCTCGGAGTCGAAGTCGATGTGGCCGCCGACGTGGCAGCACATGCCCCGGTCGGTCCCGACCTCCAGCAGGACCTGCTCGCTGTCCAGCTCCAGGGTGGGGGAGTCCCCGTCGGCGAACTGGAAGCGGGAGAGGTTGTTGTGGCCCTCGTAGGGCTCGAAGTCCTCCGGCGAGCCGTCCGCGGGCGCCTCACCCGGCGGGATGCCCTCGATCACGGGCGCGTAGTACAGGTACACCCACCCGTTCTCCTCGAAGCCCGGATCCAGGGCGATGCCCTGTAGCCCGTCCTCGTCGTGGTTGTACACCGGCACCTGGGCGATCAGCTCGGTGGTGTAGGTGTCCGGGGACCACAGCCGCACCTCGCCGTCGCGGGTGATGTGCATGACGCGGCCGTCGGGCAGGACCGCCAGGCCCATGGGCTCGCCCACGGCGCCCTCGCCCTGCGCGAGGGTGACCTTCTCGAAGTTGTCCCACTGCGTGGCGCCGCAGTCGCCCTCGGCGGCCCCGGCCGCCCACCGCAGGCCGCCGAGCAGGTGCTCGGTGAATTCCGGCTCGGAGTAGGACTCGACGGTGTGGCCGCCGCCGGTGTACCAGGACCTGCCGCCGTCGTAGGCCTGACACCAGGCGATCGGGTGGTCCCATCCCATCTGGCCCCCGGGATCGACCTGGTCCGCGTAGGAGTCCTCGTCGAGTCCGGCCAGGACGTGCACGTCGCCGCGGGGGGACAGGTCGAAGTCGTACCACTCGTCGTGGCGTTCCCAGCTGGCCGGGAGGTGCTCGGTGGAGGGGTGGACCCTGTCGTTGACCACGACCCGGGCGTCCTGCGTGCCCGGCGGGTGGCTGGAGAAGTAGCCGCCGACGAGGTCGCCGTACCACTCCCAGTCGTAGTGGGTGTCGGAGGCGGAGTGGACGCCGACGAAGCCGCCCCCGTCCTGGACGTAGCGCTCGAAGGCGGCCTGCTCGTCCTCGTCGAGCACGTCGCCCGTGGTGGAGAGCCAGATCACCGCGTCGTAGGCGGCCAGGTCCTCGTCGTTGAACACCGAGGAGTCCTCGGTGTGCTCGGTGCTGAAGCCGTGCTCCTCGCCGAGCGCCTCGACGAGCGCGACGCCGTGGGGGATCGAGTCGTGACGGAAGCCGGTGGTCTTGGAGAAGATCAGCGTGGAGAACGCGTCCTCGCCGGTCTCGTCCGCGTGCGCGACCGGTGCGGTCACGGTCAGCGCCATGGTGACGCCGACCGCGAGTGCGCCCAGTGTCAGCAGGGGTCTCTTCTTCATACGGAACCTCACCTGGGGGTGGGAGCGAATCGATGAGTCCGTGCGGCGTGCCGGCGCCGACGGCAGGGGCGGCCCGGCGGTCGCGCGGCCCGGTGGGGGCCGTGTGGCTGTGACCGGTGGGCTGACGGGGAGTTCCTGCTATCAGGTGCGGGAAGCGGGGGTGTGCCGCCTCATCGGCCTCAGCCCATACCGGCTCCTTTCCTCGCAGACCTCGTCGTGGTCGGGCGGCGCGGTGGCCGGGCGTCGGGGACCCGGTCCACCGGCGCCCCGTCCACGTCGTGGAGGGGGGTTCCGGCGGGTGGTCCCCGCCGGACTCCGCTTGGTGCAGGGGGTACAGCTCTTCGTGACCGGTGAAGGCCATGCCGACGGTCCGGAGACACCACATCACCCGGGTTTGTGATCTGCCTCACCTGGCTGCCTCGAACCGTACGTCGGTCTTATGTCGATCGTCAAGCAGAAGTTGTCAGTGCAGGTCTCAATAGGTAGGGTCCGGACGTCCAATAGAGGCGGCGCTCAGGGAACGGGGACGCGCGCGCCCACTCCTTTGCGAACGCGCCCGGGGCACGCCCCGGACCCGGAGTCCACCCGGCGGCCCGGCCCGCCCCGCTCCTTCGCTCCGAGGGCGGCGGGGTGCGCACCGGCGTCCCCGTACCGGCCTGGACGGAGGAGACGGAGGGGTGGCGGACGGGCGCGAGCGGACCGCGGCCGGGGGACTGGTGCGAGGCGCGCGGCCCCGCCGCCGTGGCCCCGCCGCCGGCTCCGGCGACCGGGACCGGACGGATCCGGGGGTCAGGCGGCGGGGACCGTGCGCAGGAAGTCCCGCACGGCCAGGGCGTAGCCCGACGGGTCGTCGCGGTGCACCCAGTGCCCGCATCCCGGCAGCACCCGCAGCCGGGTACCGGGCCGGCGCTCGGCCATCTCACCGGCCTGCCGGGCCGACAGCAGCGGGCTCAGGCCGCCGCGGAGGAGCAGGGCGGGACAGTCCGAGCCCAGCCAGTCGGCCCAGAAGTCCCCGGTGTTGCCTTGCTGGGCCGCCAGCATGTCCCGGTGGTCGAACCGCAGGCGCCAGGTCCCGTCGTGCTCGTAGGCGCTGTCCGTGAAGTACCCGAGCGCGGGCACGCCCTGACGGGTGAGGAACTCCGCCAGCGCCTCCCGGTCCGGAAAGGCCGTCGGCCACGAGGTGGTGTCGAACACCGGGTTCTCGACCTCGGAGGCGTCCGTGACGGCCCCGATGTCCTCCACCACCAGGGCGCGCACCAGCTCGGGGCGGCGTGCCGCCAGCTGGTAGGCGGTCACCCCGCCGAGGGAGTGGCCGAGGACGATCGCCGGGCCGGCGCCGAGGTGTTCCAGGAACGCGGCCGCGTCCCCGACGAAGGCGTCGCGGCCGAGGTCGCCGCCGTGCTCGGAGAGCCCGTGGCCGCGCTGGTCGAGGGCGATGACCCGGAAGTCCGGGGCCAGGTACGGCGCGAGGCCGGCGAAGGAGGCGGCGCGGCCGAACGTCCCGTGCAGGGCGATCAGCGGGACGCCGCCCCCGCCGAAGTCGAGGTAGCTGAAGGCGCGCCCGTTCAGGGCGACGGGGGTCTGGGCGATCATGGGGCGTCCGGTTCCTCGGGTCGGGGGCGTGCGGTCCCGGTGGCGGTGGAGGGCCTGGTCGGTCCGGCCGGGGCCCGGCGCGGCGGCCGGGGCGGCGGTCGCCGCCGCCGGCTCTCCACGCTACAGGGCGGTTCCGGGCCGCTGCCGCGTTCCGGAGCCGGTGCGGCCGGGGCGCTGCGCGCACCGGCGCCCCGGTCGGCGCGGCCGGCGCGGCCGGGGCGCCGAGGGGGGCCGACGGTTCAGACCGGGCCGCTCGCGACGAGCCGCCTCCGGTACTCGTGCGCCTCGGCCACCAGTGCGTCGAGCGCCTCCCGTCTGCGCACCAGGTCGCCGATCTCCCCGGTGATCCGGGCGCGCTCCAGCTCCATGCGCCGCATCGCGCTGTCGAAGGTCTCCTCGCCGGGCGTCTCGGCGCAGGGCAGCACCTCGGCGATCACCCGGCTGGAGACCCCGGCGGCCAGCAGCCTGCGGATGAACGCCACGCGCTCGACGGCGTCGTCGGTGTAGTGCCGCTGCCCGGCGGCGCTGCGCGTGCTCCTGAGCAGCCCCTGCTCCTCGTAGTAGCGCAGCAGCCGGATGCTCACACCGCTCCGTGCCGCGAGCTCCCCGATCCTCATGGCTCCCCTTGTCGTGACCTGTGACACAGCACTTGCCCCTCACATAGATGTCAGGTTTTAGCGTAGCCACCGTACCCACCCCGCTCCACAGAACGCGAAGGAGTCCTCCCGTGACCGCACTTCTCCAGCCGTACCGGCTCGGCGGCCTGACCCTGCCCAACCGGGTGGTGATGGCCCCGATGAGCCGCGTGCGCGCCGCCGCCGACGGGACGGCGACCCCCTCCATGGCCGCGTACTACGCCCAGCGGGCCACCGCCGGCCTCATCATCGGCGAGGGGGCGCACCCCAACGCGGTCGGCCGGTCCAATCCCGGCACGCCGGGTCTCCACACCGAGGAGGCCGCGGCCTCCTGGAGGCCGGTGACCGACGCGGTCCACGCCAACGGCGGGCGGATCTTCGCCCAGATCATGCACGGCGGCCGGGTCTCGCACCCCGACACCACCGGAACGCGGCCGGTGGGCCCCTCGGCCGTCGCCGCCGTGGGCGACGTGTTCACCCCGGCCGGTCCGCAGCCGGCGCCGGTGCCGCGCGCGCTGGAGACGGAGGAGGTGGCCCCGCAGGCGCACTCCTACGCGGAGGCGGCCCGGCGCGCCGTGCGGGCCGGGTTCGACGGGGTGGAGCTGCACGGGGCCAACGGCTACCTCATCTCGCAGTTCCTCTCCTCGGAGGCCAACCTGCGCACGGATGTCTACGGGGGGTCGGTGGCCAACCGGATCCGGTTCGCCGTCGAGGCGGCGGCCGCGACCGCCGACGCCGTGGGCGCGGACCGGACCGGTGTCCGGCTCTCGCCGGGCTCGGCCTTCTGGGGGGCCTCCGAGACCGACGTGCCCGAGCTCTACGCCGCTCTGCTGCGGGAGCTGGCCCGGCTCGGCGTGGCCTACGTCCACCTGGAGGCCACCGCCCCCGACGAGCTCCTGCTGGACCTGCGCCGTGCCTGGCCCTCGACCCTGATCATGAACCCGTCCGTGCCCATGGGACCCGAGCAGGTCGACCGGGCCGCGGCCGACCGCTGGCTCGGACTGGGAGCCGACCTGATCAGCTTCGGCCGCGCCTTCATCTCCAACCCCGACCTGGTCGAGCGCCTCCGTGCCGGACTGCCCGTCGAGCCGGTCGACGAGGCCGTCTACTACCAGGGCGGCGACCAGGGGTACCTCACCTACCCGGCCTACCGGTACAGCGCGTGATCCGGGCGCCGGGGCGGCGCCCGCCGCCCCGGCCGCCGCGACGCCCTGCGGCGGGCGGGGGCGGGGCCCACCGCGCCGATGTCCGGAAAGGGCGCCCGCAGGGGCCGCCCCCACGGCAGGATGGCCCCATGGTCAAACGTGTGTTCGAGAAGAACTCGGGCCCCGCCGCCCCCTCCCTGAGCGCCCACGTGCTCCTCCTGCGCGGCGGAAAGGTCCTGCTGGCGCGGCGGTCCCCCGACGCGGCCTACGCCCCCGGCCTGTGGCACGCCGGCGCGGCCGGCAAGGTCGACCCGGGCGAGGACGTCGTGTCCGCGGCGGTGCGCGAGTGCGACGAGGAGCTCGGCGTCCGGGTCGACCCCCCGGACCTGGAGTTCGCCCACGTCGTCCACAGCCAGGAGGGCGCGGAGTGGGTCCACTTCTTCTTCGTGTGCAGGCGGTGGGACGGCGCTGTCGTCAACCGCGAACCCCACAAGCACACGGAGGTCGCCTGGTTCCCCGCCCACCGGCTTCCCGAGGGGACGGTCGGCTACTGCGCGCAGGCCCTCGCCCACGCCCTGACCGGCGAACGGTTCTCCCAGCACCGGACCCGCACCCCCTTCCCCGCGCGCCGACCCGGCGGGGCGGAGGAGGCCGTGCTGGGGGACGCCGGGGTGGCGGGCTCCCTCGCCCTGCTCCTGGAGGGCGTCGCCGAGGAGCGGAGGCGCCAGCAGACCCTGTTCGGGGTCCAGCGCCTGTCCCCGGGCACGGGGCCCGAGCACGGGGAACAGGCCGGGCGGGCCAGGGCCCGGGTCGACCGCGCCGGTGCCGCACCGACCTGGTGGGACCTGGCCTTCGAGGAGCTGTGCGAGGCGCGCGCCGCCGCGACCGACGAGGAGCTGCGCACCGAGCTCGTCCAGACCTGCGCGGTGCTGGTGCAGTGGGCCCAGTCCACGCTCCGCCCCTCCGGGGGGACAGGGGCCTGAGCCCCGGCACCCCGACCCGTGGTGCGCCTGACCGGCGGTGAGGACCCCGGGGCGGGAGGGGGAACGGACATCGCCGCCAGCCAGGCCGATGAGGTGCCCGCCGTCACCGTCCGTCACGTGCACGATCTCGTGCAAGGTGTGCCGGTGCGGGAACGGGGACCCGGAGCCGTTTCCCCGGACACCCGTCACGCGACTACGCACCGTGACAGCATCGGGGTATGAGTGAAACCACACGCACCATCACGCTCCTCCGCCACGGCAAGGCCGAGTGGAACGACGGGGAGGACCACGAACGCCCGCTCGCGGAACGGGGGAGGAAGGACGCCCCGGCCGCAGGGAGGTGGCTGGCCGGCTCGGGACTCCTGACCGACCTCGTCCTGTGCTCGACGGCCGCGCGCTGCCGGGAGACCTGGAAGCTCGCCGCCGCCGAACTCGCGCAGCGCCCCAGGACCGTCTACGAGGACCGGCTCTACGAGGCGTCGGCGGGCGAGCTGGTCGCCCTGCTCAACGAGGTCGACGACGAGGTCGCGCACCTGCTGGTCGTCGGCCACAACCCGGGCGTGCACGCCCTCGCCGACGCGCTCGCCGGTGAGGCCGAGGGCGACCTGCTCCCCCGGATGAACCGCTCCGGGTTCCCGACGTCCGCGATCGTGGTGCTGAGCTTCACCGGGAGCTGGAAGGGCGTGGAGCACGGAGCCGCGAGGCTGTCCGGCTTCTGGGCCCCGCACGCCTGACGGCCCGGCCCGCCGGGGGCCGGCGCGCTCGGCCGCCGCCCCGGCCGTCCCCGAGGCCGCTCGTGAGCCCGTCCGGACCGGGGCGGGGAGGCTCAGGAGCCCTCGGCCGGGACCGTCGCGGCGTAGCGGGCGGCGAGGGTGCGGAAGGCCTCCTTCGGCTCCCAGTGGCCGTCGTCGGGGGACAGTCCCGACTCCAGCGGCGGTGGGCGCACGATCCCGAAGCTCGCCATGTCCAGGTCGCGGGCGGGGTCGGGGGAGTAGCGGCAGTCCCCCTCGACGAACATGCACACGAACGCGCCCATCACGTCCTCGGTCTCGTACACGTCCAGCAGTTCGCCGATGACCTCGGCCTGGACGCGTTCGTCCCGGACGTGGCCGCCCGTGACCCGGCGGTCGTCCAGGTCGTCCCAGTCCATGATGTCGCCGCCCGACCCGCCCTGGTACCGCGCCGCCTCGTAGGAGCAGCAGCCGAACTCGGTGACCAGGACCGGTTTGCCCGTCGCCCGCAGCCGCCGCAGCCCCTGCCGGTAGGTGGCGCGGGTCAAGAGGTCCAGGTAGTAGTCCACCCCGATGACGTCGAACGGGGTCCAGTCCACGCTCTCCCAGGTTCCCGAGCCGTAGGTGAGCGGTCCGCCGAACCGGGCCCGGGCGGTGGTCGCCAGCTCGCCCAGGAGGCGGTTGAGGCGGTGGTTGAACAGCGGGAACAGCGGGGACAGCAGGCCGAGCGACCTGGTGCGCGCGTCGAAGTCGCGGCCGGGGACGATGCCCCGCACGAACATGCTGAGCTCGCAGCCCACGTTGACGCCGACCCGCTCCGGGTGCTTCTCGCGCAGCCGCTCGGAGAACTCCGCCGTCCGCGCGAGGCGGGCGACGGCCTCCTCCCGGCCGCCGTCGACCAACCGGGGCTGGACCCACACGTACAGCCCGCGGGCCAGGGCGAGGCGGGCGGCCTCCTCCAGCCGCCCCAGGTCCTCCCCGAAGACGGTCACCGCCGTGCAGTGCAGGTCCTCGCGGATCACCCGCATCTCCTCGTCCACCACGTCGGGACGCCACCGGGGGCGCGAGTGCTGCCCCGGCAGGTAACTGGAACCGACGTCGTACAGGACGCCCTTCTGCCCGAGCTCGCGGCGGGGCCCGGGCAGGGCGTCCGGGGTGGCCGCGGCGAGGTCGGGGCGCCGGCTCCGGAGCGAGGTCACGGCCCAGACGGCGGCCAGCGCGGGCCCGAACACCAGCAGCACCTCCCACAGCCCGACCGCCTGGAGCAGGCGCAGGTCGAGCGCGGTGTACACGAGGCCTCCGGCGGCCAGGGCCGTGCGTGTCGCGAGCACCGTCCACACCTCGCCGGTGGTCATGCGCAGGACGCCGGTGAACACCCCCAGGAGGAACAGGTGGACCGCGTTCGCGTACGTGCCGGCGACCAGCACGGCCGACACGGCGAACAGCGCGGCCTGGAGCAGGAGGGCCGCCCAGGGGGAGAACCGCTCGCCCAGGACCCCCTGCGCGTAGCCGCGGAACACCAGTTCCTCGGGCAGCAGCTGTGCCAGCACGAGCAGCGGGAGCACGACGGCCAGGGCCGGGGCGGCGCCGGCCGCGGCACCGGGGTCGACGGAGGCCGCGCCCACCGCCACCGCGGCCACCAGGAACAGCGCGGTGGCGAGCAGCGTCGCCAGCAGGGCGGCCAGGGGCATGGCCCAACCCTTCGGGTACCGGCCCAGGCCGAACGCGGCCAGGGGGCGGCGGTCCAGGAAGCGGGCGGCGGCCCACACCAGGGGCACGGTCCCGGCCACGGTGAAGACGGCGCGCACGGCCAGGGTGAGCGGCGCCTCCGCCGAGGCGTCCGGGCCCGGGAACAGGACGGTGGAGGCGGCGGCGAGGGCCCCGATCCCGGTCGCGGCCGCCGCGACGGCAGCCGTCCTCAGCAGGGGCGCCGCCCGCGGCGGGGGCGCCGACGGGGCGGGGGCCGCAACTCCCTCGGCGGGGGGCTCCTGCCCGGGCCGGGCTCCCCGCTCCGGCGGGGGTGTCTGTTCGGGCATGGGGGCCTCCCCGAGATAAACTCCGTACACTGTTCGACTCATCGAACAGTGTACGGAGTTCTCGGGAGGAGACAACGGTGGCGACCGCCGACGACCCCACGACCACCCTCGGACTGCTGTGGGACGGGCCGTCGCGGCCCCGGCGCGGGCCCCGGCACCACCTCACCGTCGACGCCCTCGTCGGAGCCGCCCTGGAGATCGCGGAGCAGGAGGGCGTCGACGCCCTGTCCATGCGCGGTCTCGCGGCCAGGCTCGGCGTGGGAGCGGCCACCCTGTACACCTACGTCCCCGACAAGTCGGCCCTGATCGCCCTCATGGTGGACACGATGATCGGCGAGGCGCCGCTGCCGCACACCCGCCCGGGGGACTGGCGGGAGCGCGTCGAGGCGTGGGCGCGCGAGAACCTGCGCGCGTACCGCGAACACCCCTGGCTCGTCCGGCTGATGGGCGCCGCGCAGCCCGTCGGCCCCCACGCCTTCGCCTGGACCGACTCCGCGCTCCGCGTCTTCGACGGCACCGGCCTGACCGGCCACGAGGCGCTCACGGTCGTCGAGGCCGTCGACGGCTACACCCGCGGCCACGTCGCGAAGGCGGTCGAGGCCGACCGGGCCGCGCGGTGGACCACCCCCGACGGACGCACGTGGGACACGGTGCAGGACGCCTTCCTGGAGGCGCACGCGGAGCCCGGCCGCTACCCGGCGATCGAGCGCCTCACCGGCGCCCCCGGTACCGAGGAGGTGTTCGAGGCGGGGCTCGCCTGGCTCCTGGACGGCGTCGCGCAGGGGATCAGGGAGCGCGCCGCCGGGTAGCCGCGCGGTGCTCCGCCAGCAGGCCGGGGGAGAGCAGGTGGGACAGGCGCGCCCGTTCCAACCGGTCGACCAGGCCCGAGCGCGTGGTACCCAGCGAGAGGGCCGCCCGGTCCAGCTCCCAGCCGGCCTCCCCGAGCACCCGGAGCAGTCGGCCGCGGCGGCTCTGGGCGGGGGAGAGCCGGAGCGACTTGAGGTAGGCGACGCGGCCGTGCCGGTCCGCGACGACCTCCCCGACATGGTCGACGCCCCCGTGGGCGAAGGCCGGGACGAGCCACCTCACCGTGAACGGGCGCTCCCGGGGGTCCGGCGCGCCGGCGCCGCCGAAGTCACGCGAGCCGCCCGACGTGTGCAGGCCGCCCGTCAGCGAGGACAGCATCAGGTCGTCGTGGGCGCGCAGCGTGTCGCTCCGGCTCCGCTCCACCCGCTCGCGCAGGTCCGCCAGGGTGCGGACGCCGCGTTCCCGGATCGGTGTGTACAGCGGCCGGGCCTCGCCCGCCAGCAGCCCGTACATGTACAGGCTCTCCCCGAACATGTCCATGAGCAGGCCGGCGTGCAGGGCCCGGTAGTCCTCCGGGTGCGGGTACAGGTGCGCCGACGCCAGGACGTCGGCCAGGTGGACCACGACGCCGCACTGGTCCGGATGGATCTCGAAGACCCGCAGCGCCTCGGCCAGGCCCTCGATCTCCCCGCCCAGGTACGTGGTCAGCGCGGGGGAGGACAGGCCGCGGTGGACGGTGGCGCGGGACCACTCCGCCCAGGCGACGGAGGGGCCGCCCGCGTGCAGGGACAGCAGCCCGTCCACCGCCAGGTCCAGCGGCAGGAACCGGGCCCTGCCGCGGACGGCCGTGCGCGCCTTCCGCGACCGCAGGTCCAGGTGCGCGCGGCGCGGGGCCGGGGAGCGGGGCGGGAGGATCTGGGTCCCGTAGGAGGCGCTGGGCGCGGTGTCGCCCTCCCAGGTCAGCACGTACGCGTGGGGGACGAGGCAGCACGTCCCGTCGTCCTGGGAGGCGGGGTCGTCCACCAGGTCGCCGGCCACCAGGGGGTGCAGCCGCAGCCGCGGGACCGGCGCGGACCGGAGCAGCGGGACCAGCCGGACGTTCCCCCACTGCTGGGCCGGGCCGGTGCGCACGCCCTCGCCCAGGGCCAGCCCCGGGAACCTCTCGCTCACGGGGCCTCCAGATAGGCGTCGGCGGTGGCACGCAGGTGTTCGCGCAGGTCGGACAGGCCGAGGCGGCCCTCGCCGAACCGTGCCAGCTCCACCAGGGACGGCAGCGTACGCGGATCGCGCAGACCGATCGTGGGCACGGCGGGGGAGAGCGGCCGCATCCCCAGCCCGTCGGCGTCGAACACCGGGTTGAGGTGCACCATCGCGGTGGCGCGGTCCGGGTCCACGTACCGCCGCCACAGTGTGAGGGTGTCGGCGAGCAGCGGCGGGGTGCTGTCGTGCCCGTCGGACACCACGACCACCCGCGCGGGGCCCGTGTCGAGCGCGTCCAGGATCCGCTCCGCCAGGTGGGTGGGTCCCGCCGGGCGCACCGTCAGGGGGTCGGTGTGCCCCGACACCCAGTGGGAGGTGCTGTCCGGGGCCAGGGCCCGGATCAGGTGGTGGCAGGCCAGGGCCGCCGCCAGCGGGTGGTGGCGCCGCACCGGGGAACCGATCGAGGAGTAGCTGTCGTCCAGCACCGCGGCCGTGCGGGGCCACGTCCCCGCCGCCGGACCGGCGGCGCGGAGCGCCGACGCGGCCAGCGCGCCCTCCAGTTCCGCGCGGCGGTCGCGGCGCTCGGCCGTCGGCAGGGAGAGCACGTACACGCACAGGCGCAGCAGCGGGGCGGCGGCCGGGTCCGGTCCCGCGCCGACGCCGTGGCGCCGCGCGGTCCCCGCCAGCCGCAGCCGCTCCGCACGGGTGGCGCGCTCGCGCACGCCCTCCAGGAACACGCCCCGGGGCACCCGGTGGCGGGCCGCGAACCCCTCGGCCACCGTGTACGGCAGGTCGTACAGGTCCGACGCCGAGTAGTGGGCCCTCCCGTGCGCCCGCAGCAGCGGGGAGCCGTAGCGGTGCCGCCTGCGCTCCCCGGGCGGGGAGAACAGGAACACGCCCACCTCCTCGGGCAGGGCGACACGGGCGTGCCGGGCCGCAGCGCGCAGCCCCGGCCGGTACTTGACCGCGTCCAGGTCCAGGTTCGGGCGTGCGGCGATCCACGCGCGCATCGTGGCCCGGGTGCGCCGGTTGTTGACCCGCTCCCGGGCCAGGCGGGCGAACAGGCGGTACACGCGCTGGGGCGGCATCTCCGCGAGGCGGCGCCGGATCAGGGCGTTCTCCCGCGCCCGCTCCCCGGCGGACGCGCCGGTGCGCGGGTTCGACAGCAGCCGGTGGACGATGGCGGCGGCGTTGTGATCGTTGACGTGCAGCGCCAGCGCCAGCGCGTACAGGTCCGGGTGGGTCCCGTGGACGTACTCGTGCAGGAACTCCAGGGACAGCCGCTGCTCCGCCGCGCCCGAGTGGAACTCGCGCTGCCCCGTCGAGGAGATCGCCGCGCTCGCGAACAGCAGCAGGTCCTCGCAGGCGAGCAGGTCGGCGTAGGTGTCGGTCATGGGGTCTCCGGCGCGGCAGGGGGGAGGACGGGCCGGGGAGCGGCGGCGCGATCGGCGTGAAGGGTGCTTGAAAGGCAGTTCTCGGAAGTCGCGGTCAAGTCCCACGGCCCGCCCGCGCCGACGGTAGCAAACCCCCCGCCCCCGCCGGTACCGGGTTTCGCGGCGGCGCGGGCCTTCCCTCGGGGCCCGGGCCGGGCCGCAGGCGCGGAACCCCGCCGGGTGCGCCACCCGGCCCCTCTGTGCCCGGACCGGTCCGCCGCCCCACCGGGCCGTCATCGCGGACAACTTCTTTCCCTCACGAAACTTCAGCACCATCACCATAGGCCGCTTGTGCTACTTTCAGGCGATTCAGCCGAAAAACAGGCCGGTCGTTCAGAAAAGGGCGTCCTTCATCGAGGAGGCCCGCCGCGCACAGATCGTCGAGAGCGCCGTCGAGAGCCTCTCGGAGCTGGGCTACGCCAACACCTCGCTGGCGCGCGTCGCCGAACGCGCCGGCATCAGCAAGAGCGTGATCTCCTACCACTTCGCCGGGAAGACCGAGCTGATGGAGCAGATCGTCGAGGAGGTCTACCTCGACATCGCCCGGTTCGTCCTGCCGCGGACCGAGGAGGAGCCCACGGCGACCGGCGCGCTGCGGGCGAGCATCCGCTCGGTCGCCGAGTACATGCGGGACCACCGCGCCCAACTGCTCGCCCTCGGGGAGGTCCTCAGGAACCTCCGCGGCTCCGAGGGCGAGCGGCGCTACGACGCCCCCTTCGACGAACAGGTCTACGAGGGGCGGGAGGCGATATTCCGCCGCGGCCAGGAGGCCGGGGAGTTCCGCGCGTTCGACCCCCGCGTCATGGGCGTCACCGTGCAGTCCGCGATCGACGGCATGTTCGGCTACTGGGTGAAACGCCCGGAGCACGACCTGGAAGCGCACGCCGAGGAGCTGGCCGACCTGTTCGAGCACGCCACCCGCGCCGGGCACCCCGGAGAAGGGGCGAACCGGTGACCCGGCCCATGGACAGGGCGGCCGCCGTGCCGCCCACCGCCCGTCCGCGGCTCCTCTACGTCGACAACCTGCGCACCGCGCTGACACTGCTCGTGGTGCTCCACCACGCCGCCATCGCCTACAGCAACATCCCGCGCTGGTACTACGTGGAGACGGCGGCCGACCCGTCGGGAACGCTCCTGGACGTCCTGCTCCTGCTCAACCAGGCGTTCTTCATGGGGACCTTCTTCCTCGTCTCGGGGCTCTTCGTCCCCGGATCCCACGACCGCAAGGGGACCGCGGGCGCCCGGAAGGTGCTCTGACCGCCCCTGCCGCCGGGGGCCGCGGCCACGCCCTCATCACCGGTCGTGGGCGGCCCAGTGCCCCTCCAGCTCCGTGCCGAGCCGTTCGGCGGCCTGCATGGGGAGGGAGTGGGTGGTGTCCGGCCAGACGGTGACCGGTTCCAGGCCCAGGGCCCGGGCGCGGTCCGCGGCCTCCCGGCCGCCCGCCAGGGACTTGTCGGCGGCCAGGTCGACCCGCACCGGCACGGACAGCGACCGCCACTCCCCGTCGGTGAGCGTCCGGGGCGTCAGGGAGACGGCGGAGTAGTGCCGCGACCCCTCGTCGATCATCACCGACATCGGCGTGCGCTCGCGGACCTCCTCGACCGAGACGCCCCCGATCCCCGCCAGCGCGCGGTCCTTCCACGACTGCGGCCCCGGCAGGAAGAGCAGGACCGACCACAGGTAGGTCGAGGCGGGCAGCCCGTGCAGCACCATCACCGGTTCGAGCAGGGTCAGGGAGGCCACGCGGCCGGGGTGGGCGAGCGCGTGGGTGGCCGCGATCGCCCCGCCGAAGGAGTGCCCGACCACGTGCGCCCGTTCGAGGCCGAGTCCCGCGAGGGTCTGCTCCACCCACGCGGCCTGCTCGTCGAAGGAGGAGAAGGGCACCGACTGGGTCGACATGCCCGCGTCGCCGACCGCGTCCATGGCGTAGACGGTGCGCCGGCCGATCCAGTGGGTGAGGTTCTCGCCCCACATCGGTGCGCCGGAGCGGGTCCCCGGCAGGAGCACCACCGGCAGCCCGCCCTCCGCCCCGTCCCCCGGGGCGGCCCACTCGTACACCCGCACGGCGCCGTACCCGGTGGCGACGTCGTGGGTGCGGGTCGGCACGGGCAGGGCCGCCATCACGTCGTCGTAGGCGGCCCGGTAGGACTCGAACCCCTCGCGGCTGAGCCAGTGGCCCACCTTCGGTTCGGGCGCCGCGACGGAGGCGGCCTTGTCCACCACCAGCCACGCCACCACCAGTGCCGCCAGGACCTGCAGCACGCGGCGGCGCCGGGTCCGGCGCTCGGGCCTGTCACTCATGGGAACCCCCGGAAATACAGTCGTATTGGACCGTGCTCCGAGTGTACACCCCGGCAATACGTTCGTATTGTCCTTGGTTATGATGGCGGCATGGACAGCTCCGGGCCGGACGAACGAAGGACCGCCATCCTCCGGGCGGTGTGGCGGGTGATGGCGGAGGGCGGCATGGGCGCGGTGTCCATCCGCAACGTGGCCTCGGCCGCCGGGGCGTCGGTCGGGCGGATCCAGTACTGGTTCCCGAGCAAGGACGAGCTCCTGCGGGCCGGCCTGGAGGAGATGCTCTCGGAGGCCGCGCGACTCCACGCCGAGGCCACCCGCGGCGCCGACGACCGCGAGGCGCTGTGGCGGCTGGTCGGCCATGCCGTTCCCCGGGCGGAGACGGACCGGGTCGGGGTCTCGGTGTTCCACCAGTACGTCGCCGCCGGTTTCCACCACCCGGAGCTGGCCCGAGTCCTGGCCGGGGCCAAGGACGGGGCGGAGGCCGAGGCGGCCCGGCTGCTCGCCGGGATCGCCCCCGGCCTCGCCGACCCCCGCGCGGCGGCCCGCTCGCTGATCGCCACCGCCGACGGCCTGTCCATGCGCGTGCTGATCGGCGGCCTCTCCGCGTCGGAGGCCGAGGAGGCCCTGCGGGCCGAACTGGACAGGGTCCTGTCGTGAGCGGTGGGGGCGCTCCCGGGCCGGAGCCGGTCGCACCGCTTCCCGTGTGACGCGCCGGGCGGCCCACGGGGTTTCTCCGCCGGACAGCGATGATCCCCGTAATTCACATTTATCTTATTTCGCATAAAAGCGACGCGGGCTCCGTCAATGGCATCAAGGGGGCCGGTGGGGCGGTGCCGGGTTCCGGGTGTGTTTGTTGGATTCCAGGCCATCCCGACTGATCAGGGTCTCTCTTCTTGTTTCGGTCGCCTTGTACTCGGTCCGGAAACACCATTGTGTTGACAAAGTCGACGATGGCGGAAGATGATCGCTCGACAAGGGAAGCGCATTTGATATCCGTCCGTCCGGACTCCTCTTTCCCTGGATTTCCGGTACGTTCTCCATTGCGGTCCCTCGTCCCTTTCGTGTCGTCTGGAGATGGGGGAGCACCGTGGCGCGCACCGGTGACGGCGGGGAGACCCGGGACGTGGGCGAGCCGCTGCTCGTCGCGGCAGGGGTGGCCGACCTCGCGCTCGACCGCATGGGCGCGGCCCTGCGGCAGGCGAAATCGCTGCTGGGCCGGTCCGACCTGGCCGACCTCGCCCGGGACGGCCGGGACGACCTGCGGGAGCGGGGACGGCTCGCCCTGCGAAGGTACGGGCGGACGCCCGAGTGCCACATGGAGGTGCTCGCACGGCGGGTCGCCTCCCGCACCGGACAGGGCGATGCCTGAGACCCCGGAGCAGGCACTGCTCCGGACCAGGGTGGACGCGGTGCTCCGGGAGTTCGTGCGGGAGGAGGCGGACCGGTTCGCCGCCGTCGACGCCGACCTGCTGCCGGTGGCCGAGCAGTTGTCCGTGGCGGTGGCCGGCGGCAAGCGCCTGCGCGCCGCGTTCTGCTACTGGGGGTGGCGCGCGGCCGGCCAGCCGGACAGCGACGCGCTCGTCCGCGCCGCCGCCGCGATGGAGCTGCTGCACGCCGCGGCCGTCGTCCACGACGACCTGATCGACGAGAGCCCGACGCGGCACGGCGTGCCGAGCGCCCACGCCGCACTGGGGGCCGCCCTCGGCGGCCGGGCGCGCCCCCAGGCGGGCGGCCGCGCCCTCGCCATGCTGACCGGGGACCTGCTGATCGGCTGGGCGGCGCAGATGTTCCTCTCCTGCGGCCTGCCCTCCGCCTACCTGTCCCGTGCCCGCGACCTGTGGGCGGTCATGGCCCGGGAGCTGATCGCCGGGGAGTGCCTGGAGGTCCTGCGCACGGGGGCCCCGCCCGACACGGCCCGCTCGCTCCAGGTGATCCGGTACAAGACGGCCAAGTACACGGTCGAGCACCCGCTGCACATCGGCGGCGCCCTGGCCGGCGCGCCGGGGACGCTGATGGAGGCCTTCACCTCCTACGGCCTCCCCCTGGGCGAGGCGTTCCAGCTGCGCGACGACCTGCTCGGGCTGTTCGGCGACCCGGAGCGCACGGGCAAGTCGAACCTCGACGACGTCCGGGGCAACCGGCCGACCGTCCTGCTCGCCGAGACCTGGTCGGCCTCCACCGCGGCCGAGCGCCGGGAGCTGCGCGGCCTGCTCGGCCGCCGCGGCCTGGACGGCGAGGGCCTGGAGAGGGTGCGGACGATCATGCTGCGCACCGGGGCCCCCGAGCGGATCGAGGAGATGATCACCCTGCGCGTGCGGGCCGCGAACGACGCCCTCGCCCGCGCGGACCTCCCGCACGGGGCCGCCGAGGCCCTGTCCCTGATGGTCGCCTCGGCCGCGGCCCGCCAGTCCTGAACCGTCGAAAGGCAAGGCCCCCATGCCCTACACCCACGAAACCATGGACGCGATGCGGCTCATGGGGGACGAACTCGCGGACGCGACGGTGGCCGCGCTCTTCGAGCGCGGCGAGGTCGGCAAGTTCAACACCCTCATGCGCTACTTCACCACGGTCGGCCAGGAGCTCCCCGACGGGCTCCCCGACGTCGCCCGCGAGTACCTGCACACCACCGCCGCACCGCCGGACTGGGTCGACTGGGGCGAGATGGAGAAGGCCCGGCTGTTCTTCATCGACAACAACGTGCACATCTCGACCGCCCTGGCCTTCGCCTCGATGCCCGCCTGCTACGTCGTGCCGCACGTGGCCAGGCTGCTCAGCGCGACCCATGCCCTGGAGTACCCCTCCCGGAGGATGGCGGAGACGGGGCAGTTCACCGTCTACCTCATGCAGCCCGACGCGTTCGAGGCGGGGAGCCGGTTCGTCCCCGCCGCGCAGAAGGTGCGCCTGCTGCACGCCTCGATCCGCCACCACATGCGCCGCGAGGGGCGCTGGGACGAGGCGGCCCTCGGCACGCCGATCTGCCAGGAGGACATGATCGGCGGCCAGATGATGTTCTCCATCCAGGTCCTGGACGCGCTCCACCGGCTGGGCATCCACATGTCCACCGACGGCGCGGAGTCCTACTTCTACGCCTGGCGCGTCGTCGGCGCGATGCTCGGCATCAGCCCCGAACACGCCCCGGCCGACGCGGCGGCCGGCCGCCGGTTCTCCGACCTCTACATGACCCGGCACATGGGCCCCTCCGAGGAGGGGGCCCTGCTGACCCGCAGGCTCATCGAGCTCTACGAGGAGGTCGTCCCGGGGACCGTCCTGGACCCGGTCGTCGCCGCCCTCATCCGCTACCTCATGGGCGACACCTGCGCCGACTGGCTCCAGGTCCCGCGCACCGGCTGGGACACGGCCGTCAAGGCCTCGCCCGCCCTGCTCGGGATCCTCGAGCGCATCGAGGACCGCTCACCCCTGGGCGCGTGGGCCCTGGACCGCCTCGGCCACCTCACCACCCACCTGGAGCTCAGCTCCCTCACCCGCGGCCGGATCATGCAGTACGCGATACCCGAGCGCCTCAAGGGCGAGTACGGGGTCACCTCCACCGCCCCCCGGGTCCACCCCTGGACCCCGCCGCCGCCCACCCCCACCTGAGCGCCGGGCGTCCCGGTCGCGCGACGCGGTCGGCTGCCCCCGGCCGCTTCCACAGGACGGACAAGGGGGATTGACGCGGGCGTCACACACGGTATAAGCCTGGTGGGCAGACAGCGACCGGAGGTGCGGATGGTAGCCGGACGTGTCCGAACGCGCCGGGCGGAGCCCGGGAGGCGCCGCCGGGGCACCGCCGTCCCCGGAGCGGAGGCCCCGTGATCGTCCTCGGGCTGTCCTCCGGAACCTCGGCCGACGGGATCGACGTCGCCGCCGCACGCCTGGAACTGGACGCGGACCTGGTCCGCCTGGCGCCGCTGGGCCACCGCATCGTCCCCTACCCGGCCGACCTGCGCAAGGAGCTCCGCGACGCCCTCCCGCCCGCGGCGACCACCATGCAGGCCGTGTGCCGGCTCGACACCCGCATCGGGCAGGCGTTCGCCGAGGCCGCGCGCCTGGGCGCGGACGAGCTCGCCGGAGGACGCGCGGACCTGGTGGCCTCGCACGGCCAGACCCTCTTCCACTGGGCCGAGGGGGCCTCGGTGCACGGGACCCTCCAACTCGGCCAGCCCGCGTGGATCGCCGGGGCCACCGGCCTGCCGGTCGTGTCGGACCTGCGCACGGCCGACGTGGCGGCCGGGGGCCAGGGCGCGCCGCTGGCCGCACTGCTGGACGTCCTCCTCCTCGGCGGGCGCGCCGAACCCGCGGCCGCACTGAACCTCGGCGGCATCGCCAACGTCACCGTCGTCCGGGACGGGACCCCGCCCGTGGCCTTCGACACCGGTCCGGGCAACGCCCTGATGGACGCCGCGGTGCGCCGGGTGACCGGCGGGCGCGCCGACCTCGACGCCGACGGCGCCCTGGCCGGGGCCGGCCGCCCCGACCCCGCCCTGCTCGAACTCCTGCTCGCCGAGCCGTACTACGGGCTGGCCCCGCCCAAGTCCACCGGTCCGGAGCTGTTCGGCCCCGGCCACCTCGACGCGGCGCTGCGGCGCTCGGGAACACCGGAGGCCGCCGACCTGCTGGCCACCCTGGCCGAGCTCACCGCCGTCACCGTCGCGGACGCGCTGCGGCCCTACGGGACCGCCGACGTGTTCGCGTCCGGCGGCGGCACGCGCAACCCGGTGCTGATGGACCGGATCGCCGCCCGGCTCGCACCGGCGCGGCTCCGGCCGTTCGACGCCCTCGGGCTGGACAGCGACGCCAAGGAGGCCTACCTGTTCGCGCTGATCGGCTTCCTCACCTGGCACGGGATCGCCGGGTCCCTCCCCGGCTGCACGGGCGCGCGCCGCCCGTCGCTCGCCGGCCGCCTCACCCCGGGGGCCGGACCGCTCCGGCTGCCCGAACCGGCGGCCGTCGCACCCGCGCGCCTGAGGGTCGACGCGCCGGCGCCCTGAGCCCGCCCCCGCCCCGCACATGCCGCACCGACCCCGGCGCCGTGACCCGCCCGCCCCGCCCGCACCCGCCCCCCACCTCCCGGAGCCGCCCCGTGCACGCCGTCGATCTCGCGGTCATCGTGGTGTACCTGCTGTGCTCGGCATGGCTCGGCCTGAGGCTGTCCGGCCGCCAGCGCAACACACGCGACTACTTCATCGGCGGCCGCAACCTGCCCTGGTGGGCGGTCTGCCTGTCCGTCGTGGCCACCGAGACCAGCGCCCTGACCGTCATCAGCCTCCCCGGCGTGGCCTACCTGGGGGACGTGACCTTCCTCCAGGTGGCGGTCGGCTACCTCATCGGGCGCGTCGTCGTCGCGTTCGTGCTGCTGCCCCGGTACTACCAGGGCGAGATGACCACGGCCTACGCCTACCTCGGCCTGCGCTTCGGCCGGGGCCTGCAGAGCACGGCCTCGGTGACGTTCCTGTTCACCCGGCTCCTCGCGGACGGTGTGCGGATGTTCGCCGCCGCCATCCCCATGAAGATCGTCCTGGACTCCTACGGGATCGAACTGCCCTACTTCACGATCATCGCCCTGCTCGGCGGGGTCACCGTCCTCTACACCCTCATCGGCGGCATCAGGGCGGTGGTGTGGGTGGACGTCCTCCAGATGGCGCTGTACGTGCTCGGAGGCGTCGTCGCCCTCGTCGTCATCGTCGAGAGCCTCGACGTGAACTTCCTCGCGGTCGCCGCGGAGGAGGGCAAGACCCGGTTCCTCGACTTCACGTCGAACCCGGTCTCCTCGCCGTACGCCACGGTCACCGCGGTACTGGGAGGGGCCCTGCTCTCCACCGCCTCGCACGGCGCGGACCAGATCATCGTGCAGCGGCTGCTGGGCTGCCGCAGCCTCCGCGACGCGCAGAAGGCGGTGATCGGCAGCGCGGTCGTGGTCTTCCTCCAGTTCGCCCTGTTCCTCACGGTCGGCCTGGCCCTGTACTCCTACTTCGAGGGCGCCTCGACCGAGCGGCTCGGCCTCGCCAACTCCGACGAGCTGTTCCCGGTGTTCATCGTCGAGGGGCTGCCCACGGGCCTGTCGGGGCTCCTGCTCGCCGGCATCATGGCGGCCGCGATGAGCACCCTGTCCTCGTCCCTGTCGGCGCTGTCGTCCTCCACCATGGCCGACCTCTACGAGCGGTTCGCCCGCCGCCCCCTCACCGACGTCCAGGGGCTGCGGCTCGGGCGCCTGTTCACCCTCGGGTGGGGGCTGGTGTTCGTCGGCGCGGGGGCGATGTTCACCGGGACGGACACCCCCGTCGTCGAACTGGGCCTGTCCGTGGCCAGCATCACCTACGGCGGCCTCCTGGGCGCGTTCTTCCTTGGCCTGTGGGTCCACCGGGCCCGCCAGGCCGACGCCGCCGTCGCCTTCGCGGCGGCCGTCGCGACGATGGCCTGCCTCTTCCTCTTCGCGCCGGGCCTGGTCGGGTTCACGTGGTACACGGCGATCGGCACGGCCATCGTGCTCGGTCTGGGCTACCTGCTGTCGCTGCGCCACCGCGGGAGCGCCCCCGCTCCGGCTCCGGAAGCGGAGCCGGAGCGGACGCCGGACGGGGAGAGCCCCTGACCCCGCCCGGCGGGGCCCGGGACCCGGGGACGCACGCGGCCCGTCGCCCTCACACGGCGAGGGACAGGAACAGGGCGCCGGCCGCCGCTCCGAGGAATCCGAGGGGCACGAGGAGGGACAGGTCCGGCGCCCTCAGGTGCACGGCCACCGCGCCGACGAAGAACAGGACCAGGCCGAGCGCGGCCGCCGTCCCCACGAGCGGAACCCCGGCCAGCCCGAGGAGCAGGCCCAGGGCCCCGGCCCCCTTGAGCAGACCCAGCGCGGTCAGCCAGGACTCGGGCACCCCCACGGCGGCCGAGTTGGCGAGGACGAACCGGGCGCGGAGGAGGTCCGCCACGGCGAAGAAGCCGTTCGCGGCGGCGGTGAGCACGGTCACCGCGATGTAGGCGGCGGTCATGACGGCCTCCTGCCCGCCGCCGGTGCCGTGGCGGCCGGGGGCCGGGGGCCGCGATCCCGCGCGTCCGTGGTAGCGCCCGTGTCGGAACGGGTCGTTCGAGGGGTCATGTCCTTCCACCTCCGGGAAGTGTCGCTCCGGTGTGTCTCGTCCCTTCTGACGGGCGCCGGCTCCCCAACGTGACACGGGCCCTGCCGCGCCCAGGGGCCGACGGCCGCCGCACGCCCGCCCGGCGTCACCGGGGGCGGCCCACCGCGCGCTTGCGGCGCGCGCACGCGCGCGCAAAAGGCGCTCGGGTGAGCCGGCACCGGCGGCCAGGGCCCGCGGCGCGCACGCGCGCGGAAAAGCGGTTGCGCGCGCCCCGCCCCGCGACCACGATGGTCCGCCGGACAGGAGGCCCCACATGACCCACCACGCACACGTCCACACCCTCAGTGAGCGCCCGCTGGCAGCGCCGGGCGCCGGCCCCTACGGCGTCACCGGAGCGGACGACGGCTCCCTCTGGGCCACACTCGTCCACCACGGGCAGATCGCCCGCCTGACGCCGGACGGCGCGGCGACCCTGTACCCGCTGGACTCCGCGACCTGCGGCCCCTCGCTCATCACCCCGGGCCCCGACGGCGCGCTCTGGTTCACCCGCACCCAGGACGACAGGATCGGCCGCATCACAGCGGAGGGCGAGGCGGGGTCCTTCGCGCTGCCCGTCCCCGGCGCACGCCCCTTCGGCATCGCGGCGGGACCCGACGGGGCGCTGTGGTTCACCGAGATGAACACCGACCGCATCGGGCGCATCACCCCGGACGGGGAGATCACCGGGTTCTCCCTGCCGACCCGGGGCGGCTTCCCGTCGTTCGTCACCGCGGGGCCGGACGGGGCCCTGTACTTCACCCTCAACCAGGCCGACGCGGTCGGCCGGATCACCGTCGGCGGGCACGTCACCGTCCACGCCCTCCCCACCCGCGGCGCGGCGCCCGTGGGCATCACCGCGGGCGCCGACGGGGCCCTGTGGTTCGTGGAGATCGGAGCCGGACAGGTCGGACGCCTCACGCCGGACGGCGACGTCCGGGAGTTCCCCCTGCCCCGGCGCGACTCGCGGCCCCACGCGATCACCGCCGACCCCGCCGGGGGGTGCTGGTTCACGGAGTGGGGCGCGAACCGGATCGGGCACGTCACCGCCGAGGGGGAGATCGACCTGGTCGACCTGCCGACCCCCCGCAGCGAACCCCACGGGATCGCGGTCACCGCGGACGGCGCGGTGTGGGCCGCCCTGGAGAACGGGAGCCTCGCCCGCCTGGCCCCTTGAGGCCGGGCGCGGGGAGCCCCCGGATCCGGGGCGGCGGTCCGTTCCCGCACCGGCGACTCGCCGTAACGGACCCGGTCCGTCCGGGACGGAGGACCGACCCGTGACCGGGCGCACGGCGTCGGCTATCTTGTCGCCCATGGCTTCCGAACCGACCGCGGCGGCGTTCCTGAAGCGGCTGGACGAGCACCGCGACGACGGGGAACTCCGCAAGTACCAGCGCTACTTCCGCTTCGACGCCGACGACCAGGACCCGAACGACTACTTCGTGGGCGTGCGCATGGGCACCGTGTTCTCCCTCGCGAAGGAGTTCACGGCCATGGACCTCGACCAGATCGAGGTGCTCATGGAGAGCCCCGTCCACGAGGCCCGCGCCGGGGCGATGAGCATCATGGAGAAGAAGGCCCGGCACCGCGGCGCCACCCCCGAGCAGATCGGGGCCCTGGCGGAGCTGTACCTGCGGCGCCACGACCGGGTCGACAACTGGGACCTGGTCGACCTGGCCGCGCACCACGTCCTCGGCCGCCACCTGAACGGCCGCCCGCGCGACGTGCTGTACGACCTGGCACGTTCGGACAACCCGTGGGAGCGGCGGACCGCGATCGTGGCGACCGCGCACTTCATCCGCCACCGGGACCTGGACGACACCTTCGCGCTCTCCGGGATCCTCGTCCACGACGACCACGAGCTGGTGCAGAAGGCGGTCGGGTGGATGCTGCGTGCGGCCGGTGACGTGGACCGCGACCGCCTCCTGGGCTTCCTGGACGCCCACGCGGCCGGTGCGCCGCGGCCGCTGCTCCGCGCGGCGGTCGAGAAGCTCCCGCCGGACCGGCGCGCCCACTACCGGGGGCTGCGGGCCTGACAGGCGGGGCCGCGGCCCCGGGCGCGGCGGTCGGCAGAACCCCGGCCGGACCGGCGAGCGTCACCGGGGACCGCGGGCGCGGCCGAAGGCGTGGGCCCCGCGCCCTCGGCGCGGGATCAGCGCGGCTCCTGGCGCGCGAGCGCCCGGCCGAGCGCGCGCACCCCGTCGGGGAAGGACCCGGGGTCCGGTCCGGCGTAGTTGAGCCGCAGGTGGGGGCCGGTGGGTTCGGCGGGGAACCACTCGTCGCCCGGGGCGACCACGACCCCGAGGTCCTCGCAGTCCGCGACGAGCCGCGGCAGGTCGGTGCTGTCGGGGAGCCGGGCCCAGAGGTTCAGCCCGCCCCGGGGCAGCGTCTCCAGGTGCGCGGCGGGGACGTGCTCGCGCAGGGCGCCGGCGAGGAGGTCGCGCCGGGCGGCCAGCTGGTGGCGCAGCCCCCGCAGGTGGGTGCGCCAGGCGGGCTGGGTGACGACGTCGAGCGCGACGGCCTGCAGCACGCCGCTGACGTACAGGGACCCCGCCCGGGCGTCGGCGAGGATCCGCTCCCGGGCGGGGCCGCGGGCGACCACCCCGGCGACGCGCACGGCCGGGGACACGCTCTTGGTCAGCGAGCGCAGGTACACCACGTGCCCGCCGTCGTCGCGCGCGGCCACGGGCGCCGGCCCGTCCTCGATCCCGAAGTCGTGCGCCCAGTCGTCCTCGATCAGGAACGCGCCGAAGCGGCGCACGGTGTCCAGCACCCGGTCGGCCAGGTCCGGGGACCAGCGCGCCCCGGTGGGGTTGGCGAAGTTCGGCTGGGCGTAGAAGGCGCTCGCCCCGGTGCGCTCGAACGCGCGGGCCAGGGAGTCCGGGTCCGGTCCCCCGGCGCCGCTGGGCACCGGCACGACCCGTGCTCCCGCCTGCGCGGCGGCCAGGAGCGCCCCCCAGTAGGTGGGCGACTCCACCAGCAGCGGGCGGCCCGCGCCGACCAGGGCGCGGAAGGCGGTGCTGAGCCCGCTCTGGCTCCCCGGCAGGACGACGGCGTCGCCGGGGGCGGGCGGCGCGACCCCGGCGGGGGAGTCCGCCCCCAACTCGGTCGCGAACCACGCCCGGAGGTCCGGGAGGCCGGCGGCCGGAGGCCGCGCGACGGCCGACGCGCCGCGTGCGGCCCGTGTGAACGCTCCGCGCACCAGGCGCTCGGGGAGGAGTTCGCGGTCGGGGTAGCCCGAGTGCAGGGCGACGGCGCCGTCGGGGGCGGTGCGCAGCGCGGCGGCCGACCGGGGCGCGAGCCGGTCCGTCGGGCCGAGCGCGGCGGTCTGCCACCCGTAGTCGTGCGGACGCGCGGCCCGGGCCGCGCGGACGAAGGTCCCCACCCCGGGGCGGCTCTCCACGGCACCCTGGGAGACCAGTGTCCGCAGCGCCTTCTGCACCGTGACCGGGCTCGCCCCGTACTGCGCCACCAGGGCCCGCGTGGACGGCAGCCTCGCCCCCGGCGGGGCCGTGGCGATCCACGCGCGGAGCCCTGCGACGATACGCGAACTGCTATCGTTGTTCATGAAGAACAACAGTAGCGCTACTCAGATGACGCGACCAGCGCTATCCTCCCGGGCCGGGTTGCTGTGGGGCCTGCTCGGGGTCACGGCGTTCTCCCTGACCGTCCCCTTCACGCGCGTGGCCGTCGAGGGCGGCGGGATGTCACCGCTGTTCACCGGCTCCGGCCGTGCGGTCGTCGCCGCGCTCCTGGCGGCCGCCGCCCTGGCGTTCACGGGGCAGAGCCTGCCGCGCGGCAGTCAGTGGGGCCGCCTGGCCGTCGTCGCCGGAGGCGTGGTCGTCGGTTTCCCGGTGCTCACCTCCTTCGCCCTCACCTCCGCCTCGGCGGGCCACAGTGCCGTCGTGATCGCCCTCCTGCCCGCGGCGACGGCGGTGACGGCGGCGCTCCGCGGGCGCGAGAGGCCCCCGGCCCGCTTCTGGACCACGGCGGCCGTCGGCGCGGTGGCCGCCGTCGTGTTCGCCTCGCTGCAGGGCGGCGGGCCCGGCGGACCGTACCTGTCCGACCTCCTGCTGTTCGGCGCCGTGGCATCGGCCGCGGTCGGCTACGCGGAGGGCGGGCTCCTGGCGCGCGAACTCGGCGCGTGGCAGACCGTCTCCTGGGCCCTCGTCCTGTCCTTCCCCCTGATGGCCGTCCTCACGGGGGTGGCGGTGGCCGACCGGCCGCCGAGCGGCTCCCCCGCCGAGTGGGCGGCCTTCGCCTACCTGGCGGTGGTGAGCATGTTCCTCGGCTTCTTCGCCTGGTACCGGGGACTGGCGATCGGCCCGATGGCGCAGGTCAGCCAGGTCCAACTCGTCCAGCCGGTCATGACCATCGGCTGGGCCGCCCTGCTCCTGCACGAACAGCTCACCTGGCCCACGGTCCTCGGAGGGGTGGCGGTGGTCGCCTGCGCGGCGACGGCCGTCCGCGCCCGCCTGCGGCCGACCGCGGGGAAGGGGGCCGGGACCGTGGCGGGGGCCGACCCGGCGCAGCGGAGCCGTGGCGGAACCGGCGGGGACCGGACGGGCCGGTGGCGCACGGGACCCCGTGGCTAGCCGGCACGACCCCTTCCACGCGCGCCCCGCCCGGTTTCGCCGGGCGGGGTTCGGACCGGCTCGGACGGAGGAACGGGGTCCGGGCACGGGGCGCGTTCCCCGTGGGGGCGGTGAACCCCTCCGGCGTGACCCCCGGACGGGAGGCCCCCTGCGCCGTCGCGGGCGCGGCTCCGCCTCCACTCCGGTCGGGGGAGC
>NZ_JBSHDN010000016.1:0-60935 GCF_053616335.1 Nocardiopsis sp. NPDC055824 | reverse complement strand
CGCCGGAGCCCGGCTCCGGCGGAGGCGCGCCCCGGCCGCGCGCCGTCCCCTACAACCAGCCGTTCTTGCGGAGCTGGCGGTACGCCAGCGCCGAGGCCCCGACCATCACGCCCATGATGATGGGGTAGCCGAAGAGCCAGTGCAGCTCGGGCATGTGGTCGAAGTTCATCCCGTAGAACCCCGCGATCATGGTGGGGATCGCGATGACGGCCGCCCAGGAGGAGATCTTGCGGACGTCCTCGTTCTGCTGCTTGCCCAGGAGGGCCAGGTGCGCGGTGAGCGCGCTGGTGAGCAGTTCGTTGTGGTCGTCCACCTGGTCGTCCACCCGCAGCAGGTGGTCCAGGACGTCGCGGAAGTACTCCTTGGTCTCCTCGAACCGGGGGATCCTCCCCTTGGAGACCTCCTCCAGGACCGGGATGAGCGGGCTCTCGGCGCTCCGGAACTCCAGGACCTCGCGTTTGAGGTGGTGGATGTCCTCGGTGACGTCGCCGCCGCGCGGCTGGAAGACCGCCCGCTCCAGTTCGATGATGTCGGACTCGATCTGGTGGACCACCGTGCCGTAGTGGTCGACGACCTCGTCGCACACGCCGTACAGCACGGCGGCAGGTCCCGCCGACAGCAGTTCGGGGTCGGCCTCCAGGCGTGCGCGGACCCTGCCCAGGGGGTTCCCCGTGCCGTGCCGGACGCTGACGACGAAGTCGGCGCCGACGAACAGCATGGCCTCGCCGACCTCCACGTCGGAGGTGTCCTCGTGGTAGGCCAGCGTCTTGACCACGACGAAGACGGTGTCGTCGTAGCGCTCCAGTTTGGGACGCTGGTGGGCGGTGAGGGCGTCCTCGACCGCCAGGGGGTGGAGGGAGAGCTCCTCCTCGATGAGGGCGAACTCCTCCGGGGTGGGCTCGTGGAGCCCGATCCACACGAAGCAGTCGTCCTGGTCACGGCGGGCCTCGTCGAAGGCGTCGCTGATGTCGCCGTCGATGTCCTGCCGCCGACCGGCGTGGTAGATCGCCTTGTCTATGATCACGGAGCCCAATTATGGGTGCATTGTCGCGCTCCCAGGACCGGTTCCGGGCCGCGGAACCCGCGCCCCCGCACGGGATGCCGGGGCGGTGCGGAGGCGCGCCGCCGAAGGGCGGCCGGGCGCCCGGCGCCGGACCGTCCCGGCGCGGTGAAGCCCCCGGCCTGCCCGCGCTGCCGCACCCGCCCTCGGTGGGGCGACAGACCTCTGCGCGGCTGCTCACCGGTTGCTCGTCCTGGTGCCGGGCGTCCGGGAGTTCCCCACGCCGAGCCGGCCATCGACCCTTTCCGGCTCCTCCTGTCCGTCCCCCGAGGGAGACCGGTGGCCGGGGTCGAAGACGCGCGCCATCATCAGGGCGTTCAGGCGTCGGCTCATGAACCGGCTCATGAAGACGCTGAGCCGGTTGAGGCGCCCGTCGATGACGGTCGGGCCGGGGCTGCGGCGCTCGAGGTGGCGCAGCGCGGTGGTGACGACGTCCTCGGGCGTGCGCAGCTTCCCGGCGGTCAGCACTTCGGCATCCGGCCCCATCCCGGTGGTGAAGTCGGTGGCGGTGGCGCCGGGCGAGACCGCGAACGCGGTGAGGCCGGTGCCGCGCAGCTCCGTCCACAGTGATTCCGTGAAGCTGAGCACGAATGCCTTGCCGGCGCTGTAGACGGCCATCCGGGGAGACGGGAGGTAGGCGGAAACGCTGGCGAGGTTGATGACGAAGCCGTTGCCGGCGTTCACCATCTGGGGCAGGAACGCCGCGGTCAGCTGCACCGGCGCCGTCGCGTGGACGGCGATCTCGGCGGTGAGCTGTCCGGGATCCGCACCGGGGAACAGGGCGAACGAGCCGAACCCGGCACTGTTGACCAGGCTCGTGACCTGGATGCCCCGATCGGCGACCGCCCGGTGAAGTTCGTGTGCGGCGGTCGGGTGGGAGAGATCGGCCGGGATCGCCTCGATACGGGCGTCCGTGGTGCGGCGCAGCTCGTCCGCCATCGATGCCAGCCGCTCGGCACGCCGGGCGACGAGCACGAGGTGCGAACCGCGTGCGGCGAGGGCTGTGGCGAAGGCGGCTCCGATCCCGGAGCTGGCCCCGGTGATCAGAACGGTCTGTGCGCGGTAGTCAACGGTCATGTGACCAGTCAACGGGTTCGTCGGCGGCCCCGTCCAAGACCTGTTTCGCAACCCCTCATGCAGGAGCTGCATGACGGACGGGGCCGGTGAGGCCTATGAGGCCGGCAGGGCCAGAAGGTCAGGTGGGGCGGACGAGGAGCCGCTTCGCGGACTCGACGAACTCCGCGACGAGGAGGCTGGTGTCCGCGGCTCGGGTGGCGACGACGACCTGGCAGGGCTCGGCCTCGTCGACCGGAACGGCGACGAGGCCGGGGCGGAGGGTGTGGCGCAGGTCGCCGGCCGGGACGACGGCGACGGCACTCCCCTCGGCGACGGCCTCGAGCTTGTCGCCGTAGGTGTCGGCGAGGGTGGGACCGAGCGGGGCGGGCTCGTTGTCCGGTCGGGGTTCGAGCCGCCAGAAGGCGGTCCAGTCGGCACCCGCGCCGGTGCAGCCGACGAGTGGTTCGGCGGAGATGTCGGCGGCGGTGACCGACTCCTTGCCCGCGAGGCGGTGGGACTCCGGCACGAGCAGGACCCGGGGCTCGGCGTAGAGGACCGCCAGGTCGAGGCCGTCGGCCGGGATCGGCAGAGGTGTACGGATGACCAGGGCGTCGACCTGCCGGTCGGGCAGGGCACCGGCGTCCTGCGAGCCGAGGTGGCGGGTGCGGACGTGGGCGTCGGGATGCCGGTGGCGCAGGTCGCGTACGGCGGGTGTGACGATCAGGTCGTCGGCGTACCCGATGGTGACGGTGCGCTCCGGCGCGGCGGCGCGTGCGGTGAGCACCGCCTGCTGGGCGCTGTGCACCAGCTGCTGAGCCTGGGGAAGGAACGCCGCGCCGGCTGCGGTGAGCCGGCTGCCCTGGGTGGTGCGCTCCAGCAGGCGTACGCCGAGGGCGTCCTCCAGCCGCTGGATCTGACGGCTCAGGGAGGGCTGGGCGACCCGCAGTTCCTCGGCAGCACGGGCGAAGTTCAACTGCTCGGCGACGACCGCGAAGTACCGGACCAGCCGCAGGTCCAGATCGGGAAGCGTGCTCATGCCGCACAGCTTATCCGTTATGCAATTAATGCATGACGAGGCACAAAACGGGTCTTGGACGGCCCGCTCCGGCCGCGCCGAGGGCAGACGGCTCGGCCTCCCCGGCCGCGTCGCGGGGGCGCCGGCGGACCCGGTGGTCGTGGTCGGGGGCCGGGCTCGTGGCGCCGGCCCCTGACCGGTGGGAACCCGCAGGTCCCATACCCCTCAGAGGAGCATGGCGAGCTGGCGGGCCTGGGCGACGAGGGCGCCCTCGCTGTCCCAGATCTCCATGTCCTCCTCGTGCAGGCCCCCGGAGACGTGCTTGGTGAACACCCGGCAGGCGAGCCAGCCGGGGGCGGGGCGGGCGCGCACGTGCACGCTCAGCTCGACGGTGATGGTGCTGAACTCGCCGATCTCCAGCACCGCCGGTACGGCGAAGTCCACCATGGCCGGCAGGGAGTGGACGTCGGCGGGGCGCCCGTCGGCGAAGCGCATCCAGAACTCGACGTGCGGGCGCCCGTCCTTCTTCCCGTCCAGCCATCCGGGGCGCACGGGGTAGCGGTACTCGACGCTGTGGGCGATGGTCAGGCCCTCGGGCGCGTCGAACTCCGCGGGCACCGGGCACTCCTCCGGCGCGGGGAGCAGCGGCGGCCCCTCCAGGTGCAGGACGCGCCCCTCCGCCGTCAGGTCGCCGTAGGTGGCCGTGGCGCGCAGGACCTCCTTGCCGCCCTGCTCCAGAACGACCTGGCCGGTGGCGGTGCGGCGGCCCTCGCGGATGGTCTCGGTGCGGACCTCGGCCCCGCCCGGGGCGGCGGGGCGCAGGAAGAACGCGGAGACCACGAGGGGGTCGGGCTGGCTCATCCCCTGGGCCAGCGCGTTGAGCGCCGTGCCCAGGACGTAGCCGCCGTTGGGGTGCGAGGTGAAGGTGGTCCACCCGTCGGTGAGGGTGGCGGTGAACTCGCCGTCGCTCCGCTTCTCGACGCGGGTGTCCCGGTCGAACTGGAAGCCCTCGGTGGTGTCGTCAAGGCTCATCCCCCAAGGTTACCGGCGGGTAGTAGCGCTGTGTGTGCCCGGGACCGCCCTCCCGGGCCCCTTCTCCCAGGGAAAGGGCTTGACCCTCACGCCGCGTCAACCCCTAACGTCGTGGACACGTCACCACCAGCGACGGAACAGGAAACACCATGGGCCACACCGTCGGCGAGGCCGCCCGGATCAGCGGGCAGACCGTCCGCACCCTGCACCACTACGACACCATCGGGCTCCTCGTCCCCGCCGAACGCACCGCGTCCGGCTACCGCAGCTACAGCGAGCGGGACCTGGAGCGGCTCCGGCAGATCCTCACCTACCGGGAACTGGGCTTCGGTCTGGAGCGGATCGCCGAACTGCTCGACGACCCCGCCGCCGACACCCGCGCCCACCTGGTCCGGCAGCACGCGCTGGTGACCGAGCGCATCGACCGCCTGCGCACCATGGCTCGGGCGCTGGAACGCCTGATGGAGGCCGACACCATGCAACTCGATCTCACCCCCGGCGAACGCCTCGAACTCTTCGGGGACTTCGACGTCGACGCCCGTGCCGAGGAGGCCCGCGAACGCTGGGGCGCCCGCAGCCCCGAGGCGTTCGACCGGTCCGTGCGCGACGTCGGCCGCTACACCAGGGACGACTGGCTGCGGAGCCAGGCCGAGGCCGCCGAGATCTACCGGGCCCTGGCCCGCGCCATGGACGACGGGGTGCCCGCCGGCAGCGAGGCCGCCGCCGACCTGGCCGAGCGGCACCGCGACCACATCACCCGCTGGTTCTACGACTGCACCGTGGAGACCCACCGGGGGCTGGGACAGCTGTACACGGACGACGAGCGGTTCACCGCCACCGTCGACGCCCACGGCCAGGGGCTGAGCGTCTACCTGCGCGACGCCTTCGCCGCCAACGCCGCCCGCCGCGGCGCGGACGGGGGCTGAACACTCCGGGGAACCCTCCGGAGGCCGCACAGTCCGGTGCGGCCCCCGGGCCCGGTCGTCCGAAGGCGGTCCGCCGAGTGCCCCCGGTCGGCCGGTCGGATTCCGCCCCTGCAGGCCCGTCCCGGTCTTCCCACCTCCCGTACGCGGCTGGTGACGCGTTCGTCGACGACACACGAACAGCGAGGGCGACCGCGTCGGCGGCGCGGGCCGGTCAGCTCTTCGTCCGGGCGGCTGCGCGCAGAACCGCGGTGCCGCGGGTGGCCATCGCCTCCAGCAGGCCGGTACCGCGCTGCTGGAGCAGTCCAACGGTGAGCAGGGGTATCACGCCCACGACGACGGCCACGAGAACCGCGGCGAGGAAGCTTCCCCACCACGGACCGCCGACGACGCCGGGCAGGACGGCGGCCAGCAGGACCACGGGGAAGATCGTCATCTGTCCACCCCTCGGATCGCCCGCCTGCTGTCCCGGGTGGATGCGATCGCGGGCGTCGGTTCCCACGGCCGGCATCAGGAGGGCGAGCAGCGGTGCCCCGGCGCAGCCCACCGCAGCCGCGGTGATGGCGCCGCCGAAGGCGGCGCCACCCAGGGGAGAGCCGGTCACGGCCCACAACACGGCCGCCAGCGCGACGGACGGCAGGCCGAATACCAGTGCCCACGCTGCCATCCGCCCGTGAACGTCGGCCTTGAGGGCACCCGGTGTGGTGAGGAGCTGCCACAGCGCCGTGCCGTCCAGGGCGTAGGTGTTGATCGCGGCCATCGCACCGAACACGGCTACCGCCGGGCCTGCCAGGGGCAGTGCCCAGCTCCAGCCGGAGGAGGCGATGACGAGCGCCATCAGCAGCGGTGTCAGCCAGGCGCTGCGCAGCTCGACGCCGCGCGCCGGGTCGCGCAGCCAGGTGACCAGCTCTCGTGAGGCGACCGCGGCCACCTCCGGCGTCACGAACGGCAAGGACAGGTCGCGTCCCGGTACGCAGAGCCGCCGCGGACTCGCCGGGCGAGGCGGCCGGCGCAGGGCGCCTACCGTCAGCGCGATCCAACACAGCTGAAACAGGGCACCCACGGTCAGCAGTGCCGCCAGAGGCAGCAGGACCGGTCCCGTCCCGGCTCCGTCGCGGGCGGCGAGCGCCGCGCTGTACCCCCAGCCGGTGGGCGCTGCGGCGAGCACGTCGATCATCGGCTCGGGCAGTCGCTCGGTCGCGGGGGCGACCAGAGTTGTGTCCCCCTCGCCGAGACGCGGCAGCAGCCAGGCCGCGACCGGCACCCATCCGGCGAACGACAGCGCGAGCATGATCGCGGTCTGCACGGCGGCCAGCGTCATCCCGACCCGGGTCCGCAGCAGCCAGGCGGCCAGTGCCGCCACCGTCCTGCCCGCCCAGACGAGCAGGTACAGCTGAGCGGCCACCGCAGCCACGGCGACCACCACCGCCGCCGCGCCGCCCGGCGCGGCCAGCACCACCAGCGACGACAGGCACGCCAGCGTGACCAGCGGGCCGACGCCCAGCAGTTCGGTCCACGATAGCGCCCGCGCCAGCCGCCACGGCCGGAGCGGATATCCGCGCAACCACTCGTGGGAGATGACCGACGGCTCATGGCGGGGCTGGGCCAGCGGCCCGAACAGCCACATGCCGCCCCACACCGTGAGCGCCACGGCGATCCAGCCCTCGTGGATCACGCCATGGGTGGCCGAGGACGCGCCCGCGATCACCAGGGCGGCCAGAATCAGTCCGGTGACCAGGCTGAAAACGCGCTCGTCGTGCGGGCCGTTGCGGAACAGGCGCAGCTTGAGCGCGAACAAGGCGCGCGTCATGACAGCCATTCCAGCGGGCGCACCGGATCTGCGCCCACCAGCTCGACGAACCGCTCGTTCAGTGTCGAGTCCCCGGCCACTCGCTCCACCGGCCCCTCGACCAGCACCCGGCCACCGACCACCACCGCGACCCGCCGGCAATTGCGCTCGACGAAGTCCATGATGTGGCTCGACAGGACCACCGTGCCGCCGGCGTCGACGTACTGCTTGAGCACATGCTCGATGGAGCGGGCAGAGACCGGGTCGATCGCCTCGAACGGCTCGTCCAGTACGAGTACCCGGGGCCGGTGCAGCAGTGCCAGAGCAAGACCGATCTTCTTGCGCATACCTGTGGAGTACTCCACGATCAGCGTGCGTGGAACCGCGTCGAGTCCGAGGATCTCCAGCAGGTCGCCCGCCCGCGCCCGCCAGCCGTCGTCCAGGCCGCGCAGCCCCGCGCTGTAGCGCAGGATCTCGGCGGCGGTCAGTCGCTCGGGCAAGGACAACCCGTCCATCATGACGCCGAGCTGCGCGAGCGCGGCCTCCCTCGCGGTGCGCAGATCATGACCGGCGACCCTGACCGTGCCTGCGGTCGGACGGCGCAGCCCGCACACAGCCGCCAGGATGGTGGTCTTACCGGCGCCGTTTGGCCCCACGATGCCGTAGAACATCCCCGGCGGGATGCTCAGGCTGAGCCGGTCGACGGCGAGCGCGGTGCTGAAGCGCTGAGTCAGGTCCGCCACTTCGATGGCGGGGACGCAGGGGTTCTGCAACAGACTTCCTCACTCGGCCGTGTGCGTGAGGATCGCGTCGGCCAGCTCCTGGTGGGTCTCCAGCGGCAGCGTGTGCCCCATGCCCGCCACGGTCATCAGCCGGGCCCCCGGGATCTGCTCGGCGATGAACGCGCCGTGACCCGGTTTGACCGGCTCGTGGCTGCCCTCGACGACCAGCGTGGGCGCCTGCACCCGGTGCAGCGCGTCCACCGGCTCGAAGTCGGGGCCGGCCCCCGCGGCCAGCCGGTGGTTGGCCGCCGCCGACAGGTCGCGCGCCCGGTCGTAGACGCGTTCCTGAAGCCGGCGCGCCGCGTCCTCGTCGAACGGCAGTCCGGTGCCGTGCAGCACGCGCTGCTCGGCGATCATGCCGTCGATCAGGGTGCGGCGGTCCTGGGCGGGCGGGGAGGCCATCAGCGTGCGGAAGAATTCCACGAACTCCGGCTCCGGCGCCGGCAGGCTGCCCTCGGACTGCGGCTGACCGGTCAGCGCCCGCACGAGCACCTGGCTCTCGCCGCCGCCGAGCGGCGAGGAGGCGATGACGGTCAGCGACCGCACCCGCTCCGGCGCCTCCACGGCGATGAGCTGACTGAGCAGCCCGCCCGCTGAATGGCCCACCAGGTGGGCGCTCTCCAGGCCGTGGGCCGCCAGCACGCGGTAGACGTCGTTCTTGATGTCGTTCCAGGTGTACGGCGCGGTCGCGAAGTCGACGGTGCCCGACATACCGGTGTCACGGTGGTCGTACCGGATCACCCGGCGGCCTCCGGCGGCCAGGCGGCCGACGAACTCGTCCGGCCACAGGATGCCCTGCGACATCGAACCCATGATCAACAGGATCGGCGCGTCCGTCTCGGCGCCGAACCCCTCACTCCAGATGGTCACGTTCTGCATGCCTCACAGCATGTCGTCCCCGGCCACGGGGGCCTTCCGTAGAACTACCAGCCGCGCCAGATCCGTACGGGAGCCGATGCCCAGCTTCGGATAGATCTTGTACAGGTGGTACTCGACCGTACGAGGACTCAGGAAGAGCCGGGCGGCGATCTGCTTGCTCGACAACCCGTCGGCGACCAGGCCCGCGATGCGCAGTTCCTGCGGGGTCAGCGCGTCGAGCACGCCGGGGGACGGGGCGCTGCCGTACTCGCCCGCCGCCCGCAGCTCCTCCTGTGCGCGCCGCGCCCATGGCCGGGCGCCGGCCTGCTCGAACACCTCCCACGCCGTCCGCAGGTGCGCTCGCGCCCGGCCCGGCTGCTGCGCGCGGCGCAGGCGCTCGCCCAGCAGCAGCGCCGTCCTGGCCGCCTCGAACGGGTTGGTGTGCAGCCGCAGCGCCTCCCCGAAAGCCTCCTCGTCCGCTTCGGCCAAACCCCGGCAGCGGGCCAGCAGCGCGCGCGACTCCGGCGTCACGGCGTGCTCGGTCGACCGCTCGTAGGCCGAGAGCGCGGCTCGGGCACCGGTCTCGTCGCCCGCGCCCACCGCGGCCTCGATCAGGTCAGGCATGGTCCGCCAGGCCACGGTCGGATGTCCCGCGCCCGGCCCCGCCACCGCGAGGCCCCGGAAGCGGTCGCGCGCCGACGCGTAGCGGCCCAGGCACAACTCGAGCATCGCCTGCGCGTAGGAGGCCACCCCCGCGCTCAGCCCCACCCGGTGCGGCAGGGCGATGGCCAGCGCCTCACGGGCCTGCCGTTCGCAGGATTCCTCCTCGCCGCGCAGAGCCGCCAGCACCGCCAGATTGGCCAGGTGCGCGGCCACCGTGTTCTCGTACCCTGCCTCCCGCGCCAGCGCCAGGCCCTCCTCGGAGACGGCCCGGCTGTGCGCGAGCCGCCCCGCGAGACGGTCGGCGGTCGCCACGAACCCCAGCACGACGGGAAGTTGTCCGGCCATCCCCGACACCCTGGCCACTCGCCCGGCCCGCTCGGCCATCCCGGTCGCCAGGTCCGACTCTCCCAGAGCGCTGGCCGCGGCCGTCGCCCAGAGGCAGCCCACCGCGTCGTCCAGCTCGTCGGCCCGCGCCAGTGCCCGCCGCAGCAGTCCCGGTCCGGCGGCGTCGCCGTCCAGGGTCAGCCCGATACCGGCCACCGTGTCCCGCAGGAACCCCTCGGGGTGCGCCGTCGCCCGTCGGCCGAGCTCGACGACGGCGGCCGTGTCGCCGACGTGGGAGGCCGCTTCCACGGCGTCGGCCAGCATGTCCAGGCTGTCGCCCGCCGTCAGGATCCGCACGGCCTCGGCGGCGTTGCCCGAGTTCAGCTCGAACCGACCGCGGAGCCGGGTGATCTCCATCGCGAGCGTGCTGTCGCCGCCGGCTCCTTCTCGTGCCTCTGCCAGCAGCGACTCGGCCTGTCCCGGCCGACCGGCGAGCCAGGCCGAAACGGCGGCGTCCTTGAGCCGGGCGGCGCGGGCGCGTGGTTCGGGGGTCAGCTCGGCGGCCCTGGTCAGGGCGCTGGCGGCGGCGCCGTACCCGCCACGGTCGCGAGCCCGCCCGGCGGCCTCCGCCAGCGCGACGGCGACCGGCTCGGCCTGGCCCAGAGCGGCTCCGGCCAGGTGCCAGGCCCTACGGTCGCCCGCGGTCAGCTCCGCCAGGGCGGCGTGCACGCGGCGGACCTCGGCCGGGGCGGCCGCCTCGTGGACCGCGGATCGCATGAGCGGGTGGCGGAAGCGCACGCCGGTGCCCGACACCCCGGCCAGCCCGCACTCCTCCAGCTCGGCGAAGGCGACCGCCACCGCCTCCGGCCCCGACGCCAGCCGCTCGGCGGCACGCAGGACCACCTCGAGGTCGGTCTCGACTGCGGCGAGCAGGGCGACCAGCCGGGCGGGGGAGGACAACCCGGCCACCCGGTCGCCGTAGAGCCGGGCGCCGCCGGGCAGCGGGTCGGGCAGCGGTTCGCGGTCGGCGAGCTGCGCGGGCGTCAGCCGGGCGGCGATCTCGACCAGGGCCAGGGGGTTCGCCCCGGTCAGCTTGATCAGTTCCCGTCGCACCGGGGCGGCCGGCAGCCCGTGCCGGGACTCCAGCAGCTCGGCCGCAGCGTCCTCGGGCAGGCCGCGCACGTCCACCGTCGACGGCACGCCCTTGACGGGGGCGTCACCGCGGACGGCGAACAACATCGCGATCCGTTCGGTGCCCAGCCGCCTGGCGGCGAACAGCAGCGCGTCGGCCGACGCACGGTCGATCCATTGGAAGTCGTCGACCACGCAGACCAGGCCCTCCGGGCCCGCCGCTTCCACCAGCAACGACAGCACGCCGGCGCCCAGGAGGAAGCGGTCGCCCGTGCCGCCGGAGGCGTGCCCCAAGGCCGCTCGCACGGCGTCGCGTTGCGGCCCGGGCAGCGCGTCGAGCAGTCCGGTCACCGGCCACAGCAGCTGGTGCAGCGCCGCGAACGCCAGATCGGACTCGGACTCGACGCCGCCGGTCCGCAGCACCCCCATCCCTTCGATCCGCTCGGCCGCTGCGTCGAGCAGGGCGGTCTTGCCGGCGCCGGCCTCGCCCCGGAGCACCAGCGCCCCGCCGCGGCCGTGGCCGGCCCTGGCGATCACTTCGTCGAGCGCGCCGATTTCCACAGATCTTCCGTAAAGCACGAAGACCCACTGTAAAGGAGGGCCGTCGGAACGCGGCAGCGAGAGGTAGTGGGGCCAGCAGGCGTCGAGGCGTTCGTGGAGAAGACCGGCGGCCGGTCCGTCCTGACGACCGCCCCGGCCCGGGTGCGTCAGGGCTGCGGCCACCGTTCGCGCGGTCGCCCCGGCTACCGGGGAGCGGACGTGCGATCGCGGTGGCCGCGCAGGTCACGGGCCAGCGGTGAGGGGTGCAGGCGCCGGGTGCGGCGGAGCCGGGCCAGGTCGGCCCGGCACTGGTGGGAGAGCTGGAGGTGGAAGTAGTTGACGTGCTCCAGCACAGCGAACCCCCACAGGGCAGCCCCCGGCCACACGTGCGCGCCGGACGCGCCGGTGGCCAGGGCTCCGGCGATGACGGCACCGCCCAGGGCGAACAGCGCGAGGTTGAGGCGGCCCAGCGTCCGGAAGACGCCGATCCAGGGAGGGCGGGGCGCGCGGACCCTGAGCTGGTGGACCTTGAGCCACCAGTAGGCCCCGCCCTCCAGGAGCAGCAGCGCGACCAGGCCGAGCCCGGCCAGGTTGGCGGGGCTCGCGGGCATGCCCAGGACGCCGAGGGCCACCACCGCGATCAGGACGATGTTGACATGTTCCAGGAGGGCCGCGTGGCGCAGTCGTCGGATGAGCACGTCCCCATTGTCCTCCGGCCCCGGCCCCGGCTCCGCGGGCCGCGGGGGAGGGCCGGCCGCCGGATCCCGTGCCCGCCGGCCGGGGAACCGCCGGTTCACCGGCGGTCACTCGGCACTTCTCGGTGACGACGCCGGCCCGGAGGGCTTCCCGCGCCGCTCCGACCGGAGGGGCCCTGGTTAGACTCCGCCCCATGAAGGTCCGCCTCGGTCGCCCCGACCTCTCCCGCCGCACCGGCCTCTTCGACCTCCCGGAAGCCGGGGCCGGCCCCGGCCCCTCGGTCACCTTCCTGGGGGTCTCCACGCTCCTCGTGCGGGACGGGGACTCGGCCGTCATGACCGACGGGTTCTTCTCCCGCCCGTCACTGACCGCCGTGGGCCTGCGGCGCATCGCCCCCGACCCCGCACGGATCGACGCCGCCCTGGCGCGGGCCGGGGTGGCCACGCTCGACGCCCTGCTCCCCGTGCACACCCACTTCGACCACGCCATGGACTCGGCGGCGGTCGCCCTGCGCACCGGGGCCCGCCTGGTCGGCGGCGCGTCCACCGCCAACATCGGGCGCGGCGGCGGCCTGCCCGAGGACAGGATCGTCCGCGCCGTGCCGGGCGAACCCCTGGCGTACGGCCCGTTCACCCTGACCCCGGTCGAGTCCCGCCACTGCCCGCCCGACCGCTTCCCCGGGGACATCGACGCGCCCGTCACACCCCCGGTCCGGGTCTCCGCGTACCGCTGCGGCGAGGCGTGGTCCCTCCTGCTGCGGCACACCGGCGGCGCCTCCGCGCTGATCCAGGGGAGCGCCGGGTTCGTGCCGGGCGCCCTCGCCGGGCACTCCGCCGACGTGGCCTACCTCGGCGTGGGACAGCTCGGCAGCCGGGACGACGACTACATCCGGACCTACTGGCACGAGACGGTCGGGGCGGTGGGGGCGCGCCGGGCCGTCCTCATCCACTGGGACGACTTCTTCCGACCACTCGACAAACCCCTGCGCGCACTGCCCCGCCCCGCGGACGACCTGGACACCACCATGCGCGTCCTCGGCGGGCTCGCCGCCGAACAGGGGGTCTCCCTGCACTTCCCCACCCTGTGGCGGCGCGAGGACCCCTGGGCGGGCCTTGCCTGAGACCGCGAACGACTGCCGCTCCGGATCCCGCACCGACGCGGACCTCCGCGTCGTGGCAGGACTGCAGGATCCCGCCCATGGCCACAGGCACGACAGGGAAATCTGCCCCAACCGTCCGGCAGCACGCGGTGGACGGGGCCCGGACGTCGAGGTCCGGAGGCCCCTCCGGCGGCACGGCCGGGACCCACCGCTGAACGGGGCCACCGGGAGCAAGGCACCGGGAACGGACGCCGACGACCCCCTGGCCCTCTACGACGCCCTGGTACGCGCCCGCGTCCCGGTGCCCTCGCCGCTCGGGGCGGTCGTCGCACAGGACGGACCGCTGGTGCGCGTCCACTACGGAACCCACGGGCAGGTCGACCACCGCGACACCGCCGGGGCCGACCTGACCCGCCTCGTCCTGCGCCAGAAGGAGGAGTTCGCCAGGCGGGTCGAACCGGTCGAGTGGCGAGTGCACGCGCACGACAGCCCGGCCCTGGCCGAGGCCCTGACCGGCGCCGGTTTCACCCCCGGATGGGAGCGGTCCGTGCTGGTCGCACCGGTGGAGGACATACCGGAGGCCGACCCCCCGCCGGGTTTCCGACTGATCGAAGCCGGCATCCACCCCTCAACTCGGGCCCTCGAAATCGCCGACGCCTCAGGTCCGCACCGGACCCCGCTGCCCGAGGCGCGCGTGGACGGGTTCGACCACGCCGACCGGACGCTGCACCTGGTGGACGAGGGGTCCCCGGACCGATTGCGAGCGGTGGGGTGGGCCTCGGTGCTCACAGGAACACCGTTCGTGACCGTCGGCGGGATGAGTGAGCCGAACCCGGTCTTCCCCTCCCTGCGGGCGCGCCGACTCGGCCCGTCCTGGCCCCGCTGGTGGGACTGGTTCAACTCCGGAGCCCGCTTCATGCTCGCCGAGGCGGACGGCCCGCTCCGTGACGTGCTCCGGCGCTCGGGGTTCCACGAGATCACCACGGTGCGCTCCTACCACTGGGTTCCGCCTGGCACCCCCGCCACCACGCGCCCCGTCCAGATGCTCCTCTCCGATCCGGAGCACGACGACCTGTGGGACCGCTTCGACGAACGCTTCTCCTTCGCCCCCAGCGTGGAGAGATACCCGGGCATCGTCGAACCCCCGGACTCCGCCACCTGGTTCCTGGACGGTCCCGACGAGGCGATCGAGGACACGGTGCTGCGCGGCCTTCTGGACTCCGTCCTACCCGGCGAACCCCTGTACTGGTTGGACTGGAACCACCAGGGCTACCGGTTCGACCCCGCCCGGGTGGAGGGTCCCGGCCTGCCCCGAGCTCCAGGGCAGGTTCTCCCCGACGGGGACTACTACATCTATGCGACCCGTGACCTGCGCCTGGGAACGTTCGGACATCCGTGGGAGGGCAGCCTGTGCGTGTTCGGACGCGATCTGCTCGCCCGGGTGGAGGACGCTCTCACCCAGGTTCTGGGGGAGCCGAGGCGGAGGGACGGGCGCGAGGTCGGTCACGCGTGACCTCCGGGCCCGGGTGGGGAGCATCCCGCAGGGGTACACCCACGGCGTCGCCGTCGGCGGCCACCACCCTCGTTCACCGGGAGAGCACTCGTGCGCTGGACCGTCCACTCGGAGAAGCCCCTCTACACCGACCCGTGGCTCGACGTCCGTATCGCCGACGTCGAGCTGCCCGGCGGGAAGCGGTTCGGCCACAGGCTGATCCGCACCCGGGGCGGGGCCGGGGCGGTGGTGCGGGACGGGAACGGCAACGTGCTGCTCCTGTGGCGGCACCGGTTCATCACCGACACCTGGACCTACGAGATCCCCATGGGCGGCCTGCACGAGGGAGAGGCCCCCGAGGCGGCCGCGGCCCGCGAGGTCGAGGAGGAGACGGGGTGGCGGCCCGGCCCGCTGCGGCCGCTGGTGTACGCCCAGCCCTCCCACGGGCTGATGGACAGCGAGCACCACGTGTTCGTCGCCGACGGGGCCGAACACATGGGGGAGCCCACCGACACCTGGGAGGCGGAGCGCATCGAGTGGGTCCCCTTGGACCGGGTCCCCGCACTCGTGCGGGAGCGCAAGCTGGTCGGCGGCACGTCCATGAACGCGCTCCTGTACCTGTACGCCTGCTCCCTCGACGGCCACCGGGTCTGAGGGGTTCCAGGTCGGCGGGCCCGGCCCCGCGCCACGGACCTATTCGGGGAAGTCGAATTCTCCGGCGCGGACGCCCCGGGTGAAGGCCTCCCATTCCTGGCGGGTGTAGAGGATCGTCGCACCGTCGGGGAAGTGGCTGTGGCGGACCGCGACCCGGCCCGTCCCGTCGTTCAGCGGACCGGCCTCGACACAGTTCCCGCCCCGGTCGGCACTGAAGCTGCTGATGTGCCAGGCAGCGCCTTCCAGCACCTGAGGATCGGTGGCCTGCGTCTGCTTGTCGGTCACGTGAGTTCCTTGCTGACAGTGAAGATGAACTCCGCCGATTCCTCGGCAGAGAGGGAGACTTCCCACAGGCGATCGTACATTTCCATCATCGAGTCGGAGTCGGGAGTCTCGATGTAGAGGGCACCCTTGGGGGTCTCGACGTAGCCGACCTCAGGATAAGGGTCCTCCATCCGGTATACGGCGAACGATCCACTGCTCAGCGTCGCATGACTGCCTGCCTCATATGTGAGAACGCGTATGTCCATGTGATCCTGCTCAGCCACCTGGTTGAGGGCCTGGAGCTGAGAGCGCATCATGCGCGAAGACCCGACGTGTCGACGCAGCACGGACTCGTCCAGCACGACCCGGAGTGATGGAGGATTCTCTCGACTCAGCAGAGCCTGGCGGGCTATCCGCAACTCGACCCAGCGCTCCATCTGCTCATCCGTGGCTTCTGGATTGGCGGCCGCTACAAGCGCACGGGCATATGGCTCGGTCTGAAGGATGCCCGGAACCACCGTGCTCTGGAATAGCCAGTGTTCAATCGCCAACTCTTCCAGCCACACAAAATCGATGAGCCAATCCACGACATCGTTCGCGTACCCCTCCCACCAGCCTGTCTGCCACACGTCGTCAGCGATCTTCAGCAGGTTTGCGCGCAGCTTCGGATCGTTGGCACCGTACAGGTCGAGCAGTGCCACGACCTCCGTGCGTCGGATGGGGTAGATGCCCGTCTCGAAGCGGCTCACAGTACCCATCGCACGCTGGAGATAGTCGGCCACCTCTTCGATGGTGCGACCCTCTGCCTCGCGCAGGTCTCGTAGGCGTTGGCCCAACCAACGTCCCCGCAGTGTCACTCGTTTGGGTTTCCTGACAGCGGCCATGTGAGCCTCCTGGGGGCCGTGGAAGCTTCTTATAGAAAAGCTTGTGCACCTAGAACGTGTGACCTACTGTAGCAGTGTGTAATCCCGCCTGCACAGAGAAGGTGTGGAGGCGGATTGGTCTGGCAAGCGCAAGAAGGCCCGAGCGGAACAGTTGGTCGCTCCCCGCTCGGGCCGGGAACCAGAGGAAGGCACGCATGGACGCGAACAATCCCGTCGATCCCGCTCCTGTCTATCAGAACGCCGATTCCGAGGACCGCCCACGGGCGTTCTACGTGGACGTGTGGGACGAGGACACCGACGACCTCGTGCACGCGTACTACGGGGTGTTCCACCCGGCGCGGGGCGGCTTGGCCCGCCCGGTCGACAGGCCGGGCGGCATCCACAGCTTCGGTGACGTCGAGCGCTTCGCCTGCCGGTTCGGCGGAGTCGTCACCTGGTGCTGACCGGTCGTCCGAGGGCCGCCCGCGCCTCCGCCAAGGCCCGGGCGGCCTTGCCGTGCAAGTGGGGGTCGTTGTCGGCCCCCAGGAGTTCAACAGCTCGCTCTAGACAGGGGACCGCGCTGTCGGGATCCTCGGCCGCCATCCACGTCAGCCCAAGTTCGTAGCGTGTGTGCCCTTCGCTGTGCTCGTCCCCGGAGGACACGAAGTAGTCGACCGCACGGTTCAGCAGGACGATGGCTTCCTCGAGCCGCCCGATCTCTCGCAACGCTAGCCCCAGGTTGTTCCAGGCCGTCGCCTTAAGGTAGGTGTCACCGAGCTGTTGATATATGGCTTGGGCGCGTTGGTGGGCGTTGATGGCTTCCTCGAAGCGCCCGATCTCTCGCAACGCTAGCCCCCGGTTGTTCCACGCCATCGCTTCGTTGTGGGTGTTTCCGAGCCGCTGGTGCATGTTCTGGGCGCGTTGGTGGGCGTTGATGGCTTCCTCGAACCGGCCCACCTTCCGCAGCGCCAATCCCCGGTTGTTCCACGCCGCTGCTTCGTTGTGGGTGTTTCCGAGCCGCTGGTGCATGTTCTGGGCGCGTTGGTGGGCGTTGATGGCTTCCTCGAACCGGCCCACCTTCCGCAGCGCCAATCCCAGGTTGTTCCACGCCGCTGCTTCGCTTCCGTGGAGGCTGGTTCGCCGGGATGCGCGCAGAACGATCCGGCTGACGACTTCCATGTCGTGGAAGCCTCTTCGACTGTCGAGGTATACGGACAACGCGAAGGGCAGTCCGATCTCCACTTCTGTATGCGAGAAACGCTGGGCCGTATACACGGCGTCGAGAAGGACCGCGCGTTCGGTGTCGAGCCACTCCAGCGCCGCGGCCTGGTCTTTGAAAGCCGTCGACGGTTCCTTGCCGGGACGTGTTTCAAGATGGCTGTCTGCGTCCCGTGCGACGGCTGTGTAGTGCTGGAGGAGGCGGCGCCGGGCTCGGGGGTAACGGCCAGTCTCGTTCTTCCCACTGGCCAGGGAAGCGGCGTAGTCGGCGACCAGGTCGTGCATACGCCAACGCCCTTCCTTGCCGCTGACCAGGTGAGCCGAGGCCAGAGCTCGCAGGGAGACGAGAGTTTCCTGCTCCGTACCACCCGCCAGCACGGATGCGGCCGTCGTGGAGATGTCCGGCCCGGGAGCGAGCCCCAGCAGGGCGAGCATCTCGGCGGCGTCCTTCGACAGGCGAGCGAGGGACTGCTCGAACACCGCGCGCAGGTTCCGTGAGTCGTCCCGGAGGTGGACCAGACGGGACTCGGCGTCCTCCAGGGTCGTCGCGAGCTCGCCGGTGGACATGTCCGGGGCGGCCGACAGAACGGCGGCACAGATGCGCAGGGCGAGGGGAAGACCCCCGCAGGTCTTCGCCACACGGGCGAGGGCGCCGGTGTCGTTCGCGCGCTCGTCTCCAGGGTCGACGATGCGCAGGGATTCGCTGAGCAGGCTCACGGAATGGGCCTCGTCGAGGTGGCCGAGCACGATCCTGCGCGAATGGAGAGAGGTAAGTCTGTCGCGCGAGGTGATCAGCACACGGTGTCTAGTCTGCCCCGGAAGCAGTGGCCTGACCTGGTCGGCGTGGGAGGCGTTGTCCGCCACGACCAGGATCGGGCCGCCCAGGTCCTCGGCGCGCCTCTCCAGCGCCGACCGGTACAGGGCCCGCTTGCCGTCGGCGTCGGCGGGCCACCTCTGTGTGGGCACCTCCAGGGCGTGCAGGAAGGACTCCACCGCTCGGTCGCCGTCGACGGGCGTGGTGTACCCGTGCAGGTCGATGAAGAGCGCTCCGGCGAACCATTCCCGGGCCAGCGCCTCGTGCCCCACCACCAGGGCCAGCTGTGTCTTGCCGACACCGCCCATCCCCTCGGCCACCACCAGCCCCGCCTGGGCGGTGCCCTCGGGGTCCAGGAGCGCCAGCACCCTGCCCAGCTCCGTGTCACGGCTGGTGAACCCCGGATCCACCTGGGGCAGCCCGAGCACCGGGGCCGCCGCACCCTCGGGCGGGGCGTAGTTGTTCTGCACCCCGATGGCGTCCCTCCGGGGCACCGGCTCGCGCATGTCGACGCGCGAGCCGGACTTCTTGGGGGACTTTTTCTTCTTTTTGCCCACGTGGTCAGCTCTTCCGGCGGCGGTTTCCGTCGTTGTACTGGGTCCCGATCACGTCGCCGCCAGCCTTCGCGCCGCGCATGTCGACGTGGTCGCCCTGGTAGGTGTGGCGGTGGACGCCCCCCTCGATGCTCCCGGCCTGGATGAGGATGCCCTGGTCCCGGACGTCGCCGTGGTGGATGTTGGTGACACCGCCCCGGATCTCCGGCTCGGGCGCGATCTCGTCCAGGAGGGCACGCAGCTCCGCGACGGCCTCGGGATCGTTCTTCAGGCGCTGGCGCAGCCGCACCTTCCACATCCCCCGCACGCTCTCGGTCAGCTCCTCGTCCTCCTCCAGGACCTCCTCGCGCGAAGTCTCCAGCTCGGCGAGGGTCGCCTCGTCGGCCTCGCCGCGGCCGAACACCCGGGCGAAACCGCCCTTCACCAGCTCCCAGCCGGTCCGGGTCATCTCCTGCACGAGGACCTTGGACCCCTCGTCGGCCAACATCGCCGGGTCGAACTCCACTGTGCGCCGCCTTTCACGTGACAGGGGCGGGAAACCCCTGCGGATAGGAGAGTCCAGCATCCCGCACGGTTCCCCGTGCGAGGGCGGAAATCCCCTCGCGCCCCGAAGGGGTCCGGGTTAGCGTGCCCGTATGGGGAGCACGCGCCGGCGGTGGCGCAGCCGGGAACTGGCCGAGGCCATGGAGCTGATCGGCGCGGAGGTCGAGCGGGCCTGGTCGCGGGTGTGCGCGGCCTGGGGCGCCGAGCCGGGCAGCCCGGAGGAACAGGACCTGGCCCGGCTGGTGGCCGAGGGCCCCGACCAGTTCGAGTGGCGGGTGGTCGACGCAGCGCTCGACCGCCTGACCTGCGAGGGGTGCGGCGAGAGCCTGGGGTCGGGCGAACGCGGCTGCGTCCCCTGCGACCTGGCCGACGGGTTCCGCTACGCGGCCCGCGAGGTCGACCGCCCCGGGGTCCCGCCGGGCAACGAGCACGCCGTCCGGGTGGCCTGGTCGGTGGCGAGCCGCCCCCACCGGGTGCAGCCGCGGGCGGTGTGCGGCATGGAGCTGGGTCTGCCCCTGCTCCACACGGGGGGCCTGCCCACCAGGGAGCAGGCTCACGGCTACCGGCACATGATCGACCAGCTCACCGGGGCCGAGGTCGAACGCGTGGCCTCCCTGGAGGAGCTGGAGGCGCTCACGGCGCGCTACCGCGACTGAGCCGCCGGAACACCGCGCCGTCGGAACCCGGCCGCGCCGCAACCGCTCCTCACCCCTCGTGGACCAGCGACTCCTCCACGAGCAGCCGCTCGCTGACCCTCTGGTAGCCCAGGGAGCGGTTGACCGCCAGCATCGGGGCGTTCTCCCGGTTGATGGTCACCGCCATGGCCTCCACGTGCGGGAACAGGTCGTGGACGCGCAGTGCCTGGGTGGCCTTGACCCGGCTGGCCAGGCCCCGGCGCCGGTGCCCGGGCAGGACGGCCGTGTCGTGCTGGTCGGCCACCGGGCCCCGCGTCACCGTGCTCACCGTGGCGGCGACCACCTCGTCGGTGGTGCGGTCCAGCGCCGCCCCCACCACCAGGCGCGAGCCGTCGTCGGTCATCCGGCGCTCCCACTCGCGCACCTGGTCCGCGCCCCAGCTGCGCGCACCCGTCTGGAGGATCGCCCCGGGGGAGTCGAGCACGTGGTCCAGCACACGGCCGAAGGACGCCGCCAGGGCGTCGGGGGCCTCGTCCAGCCAGTGGGTGAGCCGGTATCCGGGCCTGGGCCTGGAGGCGACGCCCCAGCAGCGCCGCAGGGTCTCCTCGTCCAGGTACTGCCTCTGGAGTTCCAGGCGCAGCAGGGTGCGCAGGTAGGGGCTGCTGTTGGCGAAGGGTTCCCCCGGGGGCCCGGCCAGCACCGTGCTCTGGAGTCCCACCACGCCCAGGGAGCGCGCCTCGGCGGCGGCCGCCTCCCGCAGGGCCCGTCCCAGCCCCCGGCGGCGCGCCGCCCGGTCGACGAAGAGGCGCAGGAAGCCGAGCCTCACGTCGTGCGGCTGGCGGCGCAGCTCCGCCACCCCCTGGACCGGATCGCCCGGCTCCGCCCGGGCCGACCAGCGCCACGCCTCCCCGGCCGGTGTCCGGAGCAGCTGCCGCACCAGGGCCTCCGGTTCGGGAGCGCTGCCGGACACCTCGCTCTGCCCGTCGGCGTAGACCGAGGCCCACGCTGCCAGGTCGGCGTGCGGGGCCGTGGAGGGGTCGAGGACTTCCACCAGGGATCTCACAGTGCCACCGTGCCACACGAGTGGCCGGGTGTCCCACCACGGCCCGCCCGGCGCGGGTCGGCCGCCGGGTGCGCGCCCCGGCCTCAGCGCATGAGGGGCAGCTGCCGGGTGAGCTTGTTGACCACGGTGCGGGGGCCGTGGAGTGCCACGCCCGCGTACTCCAGGTCACTCGCCGGGGTGGCGGCGAGCGCGTCCATGTACGCGCCGTAGTCGCGGGACCGGCGGGCCACCTCGTTGAACCCCACCACGGTCAGGTCCTGCTCGTCCGCCCCGGCCTTGATCTCGCGCAGCCGCTCGCCGGAGGCGACCAGCGTCGGCACCGGGTGGGGGTTGAGCCCGGCGTGCACCCCGCCGTCCGCGTCCTTGGTGTCGGCGGCCACGGAGTTCTCCAGGCGTCCGCCCAGTGCCAGCCCGAGCACCACGCCGGCGTTGGCGGCGATCGCGGGAGGCAGGTCCTCGCGCAGGATGACGACGAGCTTGGTGTCCATGGTCATGATTTCCCCGTTCATATGACGTTCCAGCCGTCCAGAAACTAGCCATACGCACGCGGGTTGAGGGCTGGTTCCGAACACTATTCGCCACGGCTTCTAGGCTGGAGGGCATGGACGAACTAGATTCGGCGATCGTGCGCGAACTCCAGCAGGATGCGCGGCAGACCAACCGCTCCCTCGCCCAGAAACTCGGCGTGGCCCCCTCCACCTGCCTGGAACGGGTCCGGCTGCTGCACCGGCGCGGGGTCGTCCGCGGCTACCACGCCGACATCGACCCGGCCGCGCTCAACAGGCCGGTGGAGGCGTTCGTGTCGGTGCAGCTGCGCCCGCCCAGCCGCCAGGTCATCGAGGGGTTCAAGGCGGCGATGTTCGCCCTGCCCGAGGTGCTGGCGGTCTACGTGGTGGCCGGCGAACAGGACTTCCTCGTGCACGTGTCGGTGCCCTCGCTGGACACCCTGCACAGCTTCCTCATCGACAGGCTCACCCAGCGGCGGGAGGTGACGAGCTTCCGCAGCCAGATCATCTACGACAGCGCCCGCAAGCACGTCGTCGCGCCGCTCGACTGACGCCCTCCGCCGGGAGGGCCCCGCCCGCCCCCGCCCCGGGGCGGACGGCCCCGCGCCCGCCTCGCAACATCCGACCGCCGGACGGGGGACCGGGGCGGGTACCCACCTGTTCGTCTCCGAGTGGGACGAGAACGCCGACCACGCTACCTTTGTGACGCCTGGGAATCACGGGGCGTGTGCGGACGACACGGCCCCGGCCGCCACCGGACACGAGGAACGCATGAGCACGAAGAACAACATCGGCATCGGCCTGGCCCTGGGGCTCTCCCTCGGCGCCGCCTTCGGTCTGGTCATGGACAACCTGGCCCTGGGCATCGGCATCGGCCTGGCCCTCGGCGTCGCTCTCGGCTCGTTCACCGGCGGCGGCGACGAGCCCGAGGACGACGGCGCCGAGAACGAGGACCGGGACGAGGGCGAGGAGACCGACGGCGACACGGACGCCGGGGGCGACGACAAGAAGGACTGACCGACCCGACGTGTCCCCTGCCACACCCCCGCGCCGAGGCCACGACCCCCACCTGCGAGAACGTCGGCCTCACCGCCCGCACGGCGCCCGGGTGAGCCGACTGTTTCCCGCGTGTTACGGCCCGACACGTCCAGGCAACGCGGGCTTCCTACCTTCGGTTTCATCGGTATCCGTCGAATCCGCCATCAGCCGTCGAGAAGGAAGGCCCGGTCGTGACGTCTGGCCAGCGCGCCCAGCGCACCGGTAAGAGCTGGATCTCCCGCTGGGACCCCGAGGACGAGGGGTTCTGGAACAGCGAGGGCCGTCCCGTGGCCCGCCGCAACCTGTGGGCCTCCATCGCCTCCGAGCACATCGGGTTCTCCGTGTGGAGCATCTGGTCGGTCCTCGTGCTGTTCATGCTCCCCGAACACGGCTTCTCCACCACACCCGAGCAGAAGTTCCTGCTCCTGTCGGCGGTCACCCTGGTCGGCGCGATCCTGCGCGTGCCCTACACCCTGGCCGTGCCGATCTTCGGCGGCCGCAACTGGACCATCGTCTCCACCGCCCTGCTCCTGATCCCCACGGGCGCGGCGTTCCTCCTCGTCCAGAACCCCGACACGCCCTTCTGGCTGATGCTGGCCCTGGCCGCCACCGCCGGCCTGGGCGGCGGCAACTTCTCCTCCTCCATGGCCAACATCAACTCCTACTTCCCCGAACGGGAGAAGGGGTGGGCGCTGGGCCTGAACGCCGGCGGCGGCAACATCGGGGTCGCCACCGTCCAGCTCGTGGGCCTGGCCGTCATCGCCCTGTTCACCACCTCCGCCGGGCAGCTGGTCCCCCTCTTCTACGCCCCGCTGATCCTCCTCGCCGCCTGGTGGGCGTGGCGGTCCATGAACAACCTGGTCAACGTGCGCAGCGACATCCCCGCGCAGCTCTCGGCCACGCGCGACCGCCACTTCTGGATCATGTCGCTGCTCTACATCGGCACCTTCGGGTCGTTCATCGGCACGGGGTTCGCCTTCGGGCTCCTGCTCCAGGCCCAGTTCGGCCTGGCCCCCGTCCAGTCCGCCGGGATCGCCGTCCTGGGGCCCGTCATCGGCTCCCTCATCCGCCCGGTCGGCGGACGCATGGCCGACTCCCTGGGCGGCGCCCGCGTCACCCTGTGGGTCTTCGCCGCCATGACCGCCTGCGCCGCCGTGCTCGTCCTGGCCGTCCAGGCCTCCCAGCTGGGCCTGTTCATCGGCGCGTTCGCGGTCATGTTCGTCCTGACCGGCCTGGGCAACGGCTCCACCTACAAGATGATCCCGTCCATCTACGCCGCCAAGGCGGAGGACGCCATCGCCGCGGGCGAGCCCCGCGAGGAGGCCCTGTCCCGGACCAAGCGCGTCTCCTCATCCATGCTCGGACTGATCGGCGCCGTCGGCGCACTGGGCGGGGTCGCCATCAACGTGACCTTCCGCGAGTCGTTCGCCGCCACCGGGTCGACAGCGCCCGCCTTCCTGGCCTTCGGCGCCTTCTACCTGCTGTGCGCACTGGTCACCTGGGCCGTCTACCTGCGCAAGCCCGCCCGCACCCCCGAGGGCGCCCGGGCCGCCGGAACCGCCGCACCGGCGGCCGACGCGGCGGAGACCACCACGCGATGACCACCACCCACTGCCCCTACTGCGCGCTGCAGTGCGCCATGCGCCTGGAGCCCGGGCCGGACGGGCGCCTGGCCGCCCGCCCGGCCCCCTTCCCCACCAACCGTGGCGGACTGTGCCGCAAGGGGTGGACCTCCGCCGAGGTCCTCACCGTCCCCGACCGCCTCACCCGGCCCCTGATGCGCAAGGACCGCGACTCGGACCTGGTGGAGACGGACTGGGACACCGCCCTGGACCACGTGGCCGAGCGCCTGCTGGCCCTGGCCGCCGAGTCCGGCCCCGACACCGTCTCGGTGTTCGGCAGCGGCGGGCTCACCAACGAGAAGTCCTACACCCTGGGCAAGTTCGCACGCCTGGCCCTGGGCACCTCCCAGATCGACTACAACGGCCGGTTCTGCATGTCCTCGGCCGCGGCCGGGGGCATGCGGGCCTTCGGCCTGGACCGGGGGATGCCCTTCCCCCTCTCCGACGTCGGCGGGGCCGAGGCGGTCCTGCTGGCCGGGGCCAACCCCGCCGAGACCATGCCGCCGATGATGGGCCACCTGTCCGCGCCCGCCCTCCTGGTCGTCGACCCGCGCCGCTCGGCCACCGCCCAGGTCGCCCTCGACAACGGCGGCCTGCACCTGGCTCCCCGCCCCGGCACCGACCTCGCCCTGGCCCTGGGCCTGCTCCACGCCGTACGCGTCGGGGGATGGGTGGACGAGGAGTTCGTCGCCTCCCGCACCACCGGCTTCGAGGCCGCCTGGGAGCACGCCGCCGCCTGGTGGCCCGAGCACACCGAACAGGTCACCGGCGTGCCCGCCGCGCACATCCGGGCCGCCGCCGACCTGCTCGGCGCCGCCGCGCGCAACCGCTCCGCCTACGTCCTGACCGGGCGCGGCACCGAGCAGCACGCCAAGGGCACCGACACCGTCTCGGCGTGGATCAACCTCTCCCTCGCCCTGGGCCTGCCCGGCCGCGCCGGCTCCGGCTACGGGTGCATCACCGGGCAGGGCAACGGCCAGGGCGGGCGCGAGCACGGCCAGAAGGCCGACCAGCTCCCCGGCTACCGCCGGATCGACGACCCCGCCGCCCGCGCCCACGTCGCCGGGGTGTGGGGCGTGGAACCCGACACCCTGCCCGGGCCGGGCCGCTCCGCCTTCGAGCTCCTGGACGCCCTGGGCACCGCCGGGGGGCCGCGCGCCATGCTGCTGTTCGGCTCCAACCCGGCGGTCTCCGCCCCCGACAGCGGCCGCGTGCGCTCCCGCCTGGCCGCCCTGGACCTCCTGGTCACCGCCGACTTCGTCCTGTCGGAGACCGCCGCGATGTCCGACGTTGTCCTGCCCGTCGCCCAGTGGGCGGAGGAGTCGGGGACCATGACCAACCTGGAGGGGCGCGTCCTGCGCCGCAACCGGGCCGCCGAGCCGCCCCCCGGGGTGCGCACCGACCTTCAGGTGCTCTCCGACCTGGCCGTGCGGCTGGGCCAGCCCCCCGAGCGCTTCGCCACCGACCCCGACACCGTCCTGGCCGAGCTGGGCCGTGCCTCCGCGGGGGGCGCCGCCGACTACTCCGGGGTCACCCCCGCACGGCTCGACTCCGGCGAGGCCCTGTACTGGCCGGTGCGCGCGGACGCCGCGCCCACGCCCCGCCTGTTCCTGGACTCCTTCGCCCACCCCGACGGCCGCGCCCGGTTCCTCGCGGTGTCCCACCGGCCCCCGGCCGAGGCCACCGACGCCGACTACCCGCTGGTCGCCACGACGGGGCGGCTCATGGGCCACTACCAGTCCGGCGCCCAGACCCGCCGCGTCCCCGAACTGGGGCGGGCCGAACCGGAGGCGTACGTGGAGGTGCACCCGGACACGGCCGCCCGCGCCGGACTGGCCGCGGGGGACTGGGCCCGCGTCACCTCCCGGCGCGGCCGCACCCGCGCCCGGGTGCGCCTGTCGCCCACCGCGCGCCTGGACACCGTGTTCCTGCCCTTCCACTTCGCCGGGGACCAGGCCGCGAACAACCTCACCAACCCGGCCCTGGACCCCACCAGCCGCATGCCCGAGTTCAAGGTCAGCGCCGTGCGCCTGGAACCCGAGCTCTGATCCCGTCCGCCGCGGGCGCCGCCGCCCGCACCGCACCCGTCCACCCGGCCGACGCAGCCCGGGAACGCACACCCCACACCAGGAGGCAGAAGTTGAGCACCGTGCAGGGCGCGTCCCCGCGTCAGATCGTGGTCGTCGGCAACGGCATGGTCGGAGCCCGCTTCGCCGAGGAGGTGGCGCGCCTGGACCCCAAGGGCGAGCGCGTCCACGTGAGCGTGGTCGGCACCGAGCCCCACGCCGCCTACAACCGGGTCCTGCTGTCGGGGATCGTCGCGGGCGACTACAGCGCCGACCAGATCCGGCTCCCCGTCCCCGACACCCCGGGGGTGACCGTGCGCACCGGCGTCACGGCCACCGCCCTGGACACCGAGCGGCGCACCGTCGCCCTGGACGACGGCAGCCACCTGGCCTACGACGAACTGGTCCTGGCCACCGGCGCGCGCGCCGCCTTCCCGCCGATCACCGGGGCGACCGCGCCGGACGGGGCGCCGGGGGAGGGGGTGACCGCCCTGCGCGACCTGGCCGACTGCCACCGCCTGCTGGCCCTGGCCCGGCCCGGCGCGCCCGTGGTGGTGCTGGGCGGCGGGGTCCTGGGCCTGGAGGCCGCGCGCGGCCTGGTGGGACGCGGCGCCCGGGTGTCGGTGGTGGAGTCCTCCCCCTGGATCATGCGCCGCCAGATCGACCAGCCCGCCGCCCGGATCCTGGCCGACCGCTACTCCGCCCTGGGCGTGGCCGTGCACTCCTGGCGGGTGGCCTCCCGGTGGATCCCGGGCACCGGCCTGGAACTGGACGACGGTCGTATCCTGCCCGGCGACGCCCTGGTGGTCACCGCCGGGGTGCGCGGCAACACCGAACTGGCCGCGGACGCGGGGATCGGGGTCGAGCACGGCATCCTCGTGGACGACGCCCTGTCCACCTCCGACGCCCGCGTGCACGCCATCGGCGACTGCGCCCAGCACCCGGGCGGCGGCGCGGGCCTGGTCCAGCCCGGCTGGGAGCAGGCGGGCGTCCTGGCCCGGCGGCTCACGGGAACGGCGCCGAACGCCCTCTACACCGGGGCCCGGCCGCTGACCCGGCTCAAGGCCGAGGGCATCGAGCTGACCGCGTTCGGCAGGGTGCACGAGGCCGACGACGCCGAAGGGCTGGAGACGGTCACCATCAGCGACCCCTACGGCGGGCGCTACGCCAAGCTGTCGGTGTGCGAGGAGAAGGTGGTGGGCGCGGTGCTCCTGGGATTCCCCGAGGCCGCGGCGACGCTGTCCCAACTCTTCGACACCGGCGCCCCGGTGCCCGCCGACCGGCTGGCCCTGCTGCAGGGGCTGCCGACCGCCGCCCCCGAGGGGCAGGGCGCGGTCGCGGAGGCGCCGGTGTGCCGCTGCAACGCGGTCACCCGCACCGACATCGAGCAGGCCTGGCTGGACGGGGCGCGCACCCGCGAGGCCATCGCCGAGACCACGCGGGCCACCACCGGGTGCGGCGGGTGCGTGCGCGACGTCAACGCGCTGCTGTCGGGGATGGGTGCCCAGGCCCCCGCCCCGGTCGCCTGACCCCGGGGCCGGGAGCCCCGGCCGGAGGGGCTGCGCCCGCCGGTCCGAACCGGTCCCCGAAGCACCGGAGCCGCCCCGGTCCCACTCAGCCCGGCACGTCCATGCGCTGCGTGCCGACCACCGACAGCAGGCGCAGCGCCTCCTCCGCCGGGGAGCCGGGGTCGGCCGTGTAGATCACGACCCGCTGGTCCCGGTCGGCGATGTCCAGGACGTCGCAGTTGAGGGTGAGGGCGCCCAGCAGCGGGTGCCGGAGGGTCTTGCGCAGGCCGGGACCGGTGCGCACGTCGTGGTCGGCCCAGAGCCGGGCGAACTCCGCGCTGCCGGAGAGGAGGTCGCCCACCAGCGCGGCCACCTCGGGGTCGTCGGGGTAGCGGGCGGCGGCAGCCCTCAGGTGCCCGGCCGCGGCGCGCGCGAACGCCTCCGCCTCGGCGGGGTCGTGCAGCCGCGTGTCCGAGCGCGGTGCGAGGAAGGCGTGGCGCACGAGGTTGCGCTCGTGCCGGGGCAGAGCGGAGAAGTCCCCCAGGAGCGCGGCCGCAAGGTCGTTCCAGGCGATCACCTCGTAGGTCGCGGACAGCACGATCGCCGCGGCCTGCGGCAGGCGCCCCAGCAGGTCGAGAATGCTCTGCCGCACCTCGCGCGAGGGGCCGACCGGTGGCCCGGGCGGTGCGCCGGCGAGGTGGTGCAGGTGGTCCCGTTCGGCGTCCGACAGGCGCAGGGCCCGGGCGAGGCCCGAGAGCACCTCGCGCGAGGGGCGCGGACCGCGGGCCTGCTCCAACCGCGTGTAGTACTCGGTCGAGATGTACGCCAGCTGCGCCACCTCCTCGCGACGCAGTCCCGGCGTGCGGCGGCGCGGACCGGCGGGCAGCCCCACGTCGGCAGGGGCGATGCGCTCACGCCTGCCGCGCAGGAATCCGGCCAGCTCTCTTCTGTCCACGCCCCCAGTGTGCACGCCGGCCGGGGGCGGTAGCCAGGTACCGCCGGTGCCTGGATCGGCCGCGCGGTCCGCGCCAGGCTCACCTCCATGAACACTGCACAGACCACCGACACCCCCGCCCACGCCGCCACGGGCCTTCTGGCCGGCAAGGTCGCCCTCGTTACCGGGGCCGGACGCGGCATCGGCGCCGCCGCGGCCCGCCTGTTCGCCCGGGAGGGCGCCAGGGTGCTGCTCGCGGCCCGGACCGAAGAACAGCTGAAGGCGGTGACCGAGGAGATCAGGGCCGCGGGCGGAACCGCCGACCACGCGGTGTGCGACCTGGCCGACGGCGACAGCATCCGCGGCGCCGTCGACCGCGCCGTGGCCCTGTACGGCCGCCTCGACGTCGCCTTCAACAACGGCGCGACCGCCGTGCCGCCAGGCCCGATGGACCAGGCGACCGAGGCCGACTTCGACCACGTCTACGCCGTGAACCTCAGGGGCCCCTGGACGGCCATGGTCGCCCAGGTGGCCGCCATCCGGGCCACCTCCGGCACCGGCGCCATCGTCAACACCTCCTCCGTCGGCAGCCTGAGGGGCAACCCCGCGCTGCCCTCCTACGGTGCGGCGAAGCGGGCGCTCAACAGCCTCACCGAATCGGCGGCGGCCACCTACGGGCCGGAGGGCATCCGCGTCAACGCCATCGCCCCCGGCACCACGCTGACCGACATGATGCGCGGCTGGGACGAGAGGTCGCCGGGCATCATCGACCACCTCAACGCCCGCACCCCGCTGCGCCGCGCGGCCGACCCCGACGAGATCGCCCAGGCGGCCGCCTGGCTCCTCAGCGACCGCGCCTCCTACGTGACGGGGGCGGTCCTGCCCGTGGACGGCGGCATGCAGACGGTGTGATCGGGGACGTCCGGGCGGTAGGAGGGGGCCTCCGGCGTCCGCGCCGCCGACGGGCGGCACGGTCGGCGGCACCCCGCAGGGCCCGGCGCGACGACGCGCCGCGTCGCCCGTGTCCCGGACCCGGCCCGGGACACGGGCCGCAGGGAGCCCCCTCGTTCCGGCGCCGGAACGAGGGGCCCGTACGCCCCGCCCGGCCGCGCCGGGACCGCCCGCGGGTGGGCGGGGGCTCGCGCGGGCCCGTGGGTCGGGGAGGAGCGCAGCACCGGACGGATGTCCCTGGCTTTCGCTCGTCGTTTCCGCGAGAGGGCCCTGAGCATCTGCATCACCCAGGGGGACGACAGCCGCTTCGGCTTTCCTGCGAGCCCGGTGCGCGTTCCGCTTGGCCTTCCTTGAAGCCCGCAACGCTGCACGCTGGGCGGGCTGCACGTAGATCTGGAAGAGCGCCTCGTAGATGAGGTCGGCCACGTCGGCGACCTCCTCGGCGGAGAACTCCAGGCCGTCGAAGCCGTCACGCTCTTCGAAAACGACCACCGACCGCTTGCGGACCGGGCAGGTCCAGACCTGGTAGTACATGCCCACGGGAAGGTTCTGTGGATTGTGGTAACCGAACTCGGGCCGGACCCGTGTGCGCACAGGGGCGTTCGTCTCGTGCAAGAACTGCACGTAGCGGTCACACGTGGGATTGGGGCACAGCCCGGAAGGCTCGTCCTTGTGGGGAGAGGACATCGGAGAGCGGCAGTGTCACCATGCACCCGTCATATCGCAGATCCCCGACATTCGCACGGGCTCCTCGAGTGGCGGAAGAGGCCGAGGGTCCCACCCTGCTTTCATGAGGTTGAGGAAAACAAGGATGTCGACTCCTCACCTTCGCATTCAAACAGGGGGCGCGCCTTTTTCTCAACCTCATCCCCGACAAGTGAACCTTATTGGCGGTGAGTCACCCTGGTTGACGGATCCGGGTACGAGAGAGCCCCCGCGCAACGACTCCTGAAATTCGCCATGCCGGACGAAGGGGCCTTGATGTGGATCGGTAGACCGTCGTGTTGTACGGGGCAGGCGGCGGGGTCGACGACCACGGCCCGGACGTAGCCGTGCGGCGTTCGCACCGGGGCGCTGGGCCCCGCGGTGAAGGCTGCGGAGGGGGCGGGGCTCCTGCAGACTGTCGGCCATGGCCGACATCACCCCTGAGCTCGTGCGCGCCCTGGTCGCCGAGCAGTTCCCCCGGTGGCGCGACCTCCCTGTACGCCCCGTAGCCCGCCAGGGCTGGGACAACCGGACGTTCCGGCTCGGCGACGAGCTGGTCGTGCGGCTGCCCAGCGGCGAGGGCTACGTCGCCGCCGTGGCGAAGGAGGACCGCTGCCTTCCCAGGCTGGCCGGGCATCTTCCGCTCGCGGTACCCGTGCCGGTCGCCACCGGCCGGCCGGCGGCGGCCTACCCGTTCCCGTGGTCGGTGCGGCGCTGGCTGCCCGGCGTGACCGTCGAGGCCGCGACCGGCATCGACCGAACGCGGCTGGCGCGCGACCTCGGCGCTTTCCTGACCGCCCTGCGCCGGGCCCCGACCGGTCCGGGCCCGGCCTCCGGGGCCCACTCGCACCACCGCGGGTGCCACCCCGGCGTGTACGGCCATCAGGTCGAGCAGGCCCTGGAGCGGCTCGGCGGCGCCGTGGACTCCGCCTCGTGCCGGCGCATCTGGGCCGAGGCGGTGCGCTCCGCCTGGTCGGGCGCCCCCACGTGGTGCCACGGCGACGTCGCCGCGGGGAACCTGCTCACCACCGACGGCACGCTGTCCGCGGTCATCGACTTCGGCTGCTGCTCCGTGGGCGACCCGGCGTGCGACCTCGTCATGGCCTGGACGTTCTTCACGGCCGAGGAGCGCCCGGTCTTCCGCGAGGCTGTCGGCCTTCCGTCCGACACCTGGCGAAGGGCCCGCGGCTGGGCGCTGTGGAAGGCGCTGGTGACCATGGCCGGGCTGTCGAGCCCCGACCAGCGAGGCGTGCAGCGCCGCGTCCTGTCCCACGTCCTCGCCGACCCCGTAACGGACTGACCCGCGCCGGCCCGGACTCGGCGGTGGTGGTGAGGGCGAAGGGCGAGGGGTGTGCACACGGGTACTCCCTTCCGGGGCGCTCGGGCTGCGCCCGATCCCGGTGAGCATGCCCCGCCGCCCGGCACCGGCCGCTCCGTGTCCGGGAGTGGACGCGGCACGGACAGCCACCTACCGCCGAATCCTGCGGCAACCCTCCTCGACCCCCTGCCGGGCCCCGTTCAGCGGGCCGGGGCGGTGAGGCGCCGCAGGGCGGCGCGGGCGGGCGGGCCCCAGGCGGCCTTGCCGCCGGGGCGCCCGTGCTCGCCGGCGTCGCCGACGAGGATCCCGACGAGGGCGCGCAGCACCGCGCAACCGCGGGCACGGCGCAGGGTCGCGGCGTCCGCGCCCGGGCGGTAGGCGTCGTGGAAGCGGTCGGCGGCGCCGTCCGGCAGCAGGGTCCAGGCGGCGGCGAGGTCGTAGGCCGGATCGCCCGCGCACAGGTCCCCGAAGTCGACCACCCCGCAGAAGGCGCCGTTCTCGGTGAGGACGTTGGCCGGATGCAGGTCGGCGTGCAGCCACAGCGCCGGGCCTGCCCAGACGGGAGCGGCGACGGCGTCCTCCCAGACGGCGCGGACCGCGTCCGGGTCGGGGACCAGCCCCAGCCCGGTGGCCGTGTCGAGCTGCTCGGCGAACTGCTCGGCGGCCCCGGCCAGCGGCCCCCCGCGGTCGCGGCCGGCGGGCGCCCCCACGGGGGCCGGCCGGTGGAGGGCCGTGAGGAAGGCGGCCAGGCCGTCGGCCGCGGCCCCGGCGCGCGTGGCGGGAGCGCGGTCGGCGGGCGTGCCCGGTACCCAGGTGGTGACGATCCAGGGCCGCGGGAACCGCTGGGAGGGCTCGCCGAGGCGCTGGGGGACGGGGACCGGGAGGGGGAGGCGCGGGGCGAGGAAGGGCAGCCAGGCGTACTCCTTGTGCAGCAGCGCGTCGGCGGACTCCGTCGCCCACGGCAGCCGGACGGCGAGATCGTCGCCCAGCCGCCACAGCTGGTTGTCCCAGCCACGCGCCCCGAGGCTCAGGGGCAGGTCGGCCAGGTCGGGGTGCTGTTCACGCAGCAGGCCGCGGACGAGCTCCCCCGTGATGTCGATCTCGGTGCGGGTCATGGGAGGCAACAGTAGACCCCGGCCGCACCGCCTCCGAGCCCCCGGGCCGGGGCTCGGTCGGGGCGGTCCCGGGTGATCGGGCGGCCCCGGACCCGGCGCAGGTCCACCGCCTCCCCTGAGGCGGGGGCGCGACGGCCGGGGGCGTTGCGTGGGCGCTCCCGCCGCACCCGGCGGTCGCGCCTGTCGACCCGGTCGCCGGGGGGTTCTCCGGCGGTCGGTCAGCGCACGGTCAGGGCCACGACGGCGCAGACCAGGGCCACCGCGGAGGCGAGGGAGCGCAGGTGGTTCCAGCGCACCCACACCGGTTCGAAGGCGCCGCGCACCGCCGCCGGGTCGGCGATCCGCTCGGCGGGGCCGGCCTCGTCCAGGGCGTTGTTGCGAGGCACGTTGACCCCGAAGGTGATGCCCAGGGCCGCCACCAGGCAGGCGAGCGCCCCGCCGAACCAGACCGCGGAAGCGGTCTCGGCCGCACTGGTGTGGAGCACCACCGAGGCCAGCGCCCCCACCGGGGCGCCGATGAACACAGCCGCGAAAAGGGGGTTGAGGATGGCGACGTTGATGCCCTGCATCGACTCGATCATGGCGCGGTCGCCCGCCCGCCCAAGGCCGGGCATGACGGCGATCGAGAACCCGAAGAACAGCCCCGCGAACAGGCCCGTCAACACTGTGGCGGCCACCGGGACGACCGCGTACACCATGTCCGCCATTTCGTACCCCGGTTTTCCTGTTGTCGCGGTCCTCTGGGCGGATTGTATGCCCGGAACCGGTGGTCGCGCGCCCCTGCGGACGCGGGCGGCCGGGACCGTTGTCGCCCTGCGGGGCGCCCGGGCACGGTGTCCTGTGTTTCCGGCGCGTCAACACCTGAGTGCGCGCCCCGACCCCCTTCTCCGCCGCCCCCTGCCGCTATACCGTCGGTAGGTGTGCTTCCCCCCGCTCGTCGGCCGTGAGAAGGAACGACAACAGCTGCGCACCGCGGCGGTCCCCGGGTCCCTGGTCCTGCTGTCCGGGGCCGCGGGATCGGGTAAGACCCGCCTGGTCCGGGAGCTCCCCGGAGCCGTGGACGCCACGGTCCTGACCGGGTACTGCCCCTCCCGGGACGAACCCTTCCCCTTCGCCCCCGTCATCGAGGCCCTTCGCCGGGCGACGATCCCCGGCGGGCTCAGCCCGCTGTGCGGCGCCCTGCACCCCCTCATGCCCGAGCACGCCGAGCGGCTGCCTCCGCCGCCCCCGCCCGCCTGTTCGCCGGCGGCCGAGCACCACCGCACCTACCGGGCCCTCACCGAGCTCATGGACTCCCTGGGCCCGACGGTGCTCGTCCTGGAGGACGTGCACGGGATCGACCCGGCCACACGGGACCTGCTGTACTACCTGGCGCCGCGCCTGCCCGCCCACCTGTGCCTGGTACTGACCTACAGACCCGAGGAACTGCCCCGGTCCTTCCCCGTCCACGCGCTGGCCGCCCGCACCCCGCCGGGCACCCCGCACCACGAACTCGCCCTGGCCCCGCTGAACCCCCGCGACCTGTTAGCGCTGGCCTCCCGGCTCCTGGACGCCGCCCCCTGCGGTGCGACCGCTCCGCGCACAGCACCCGCCGACCCGGCCGCCGAGACCGCCGCCCCGCCCCCGGCCGGGACCGGGGCCGGGGCAGGGGCAGGGGTCACCGCCGAGGACGCCGAACGCCTGCACGCCTGGACCGGAGGCCTGGCCCTGGCCGCCGTGGAGACCCTGCACCACCTGGCCTGCGCCCGCGCCGCCACCGGGCCCGGCGCCGGCCCCGCCGTCCCGGAGGAGCCGCCCGTACCCCCCACCCTGCGCGACTGGTTCCTCGAACGCCTGCACGCCCTGGACCGCGACACCCGCCACCTGGTGCGCGCCGCCTGCGTCCTGGAGGCCCCCGCCGCCGACGACGTCCTGGCCCGGGTCGCGGACCTGGGCCCCTCCCGCGCGGAGAGGGCGCTCTCCCGCGCCTGCCGGCTCGGCCTGCTGCGGCCCGCCGGCCCGGCGGCCCTGGAGGTCCGCACCCCTCTCCTGCGCCGGGTCTGCCACGACTCCCTACCCCTGGGCAAGCACCGCCACCTGCACCGGGCCGCCCTGACCGCCCTGTCCCGGGGCCCCGCGCCTCCCCACGCCCGCCTGGCCCGCCACGCCCGTGAGGCCGGACTCGTGGAGGAGTGGACCGACCACGCCGAACGCGCCGCCGACCAGGCCCTGTCCCAGGGCGAGGACGCCAGCGCCGTCACCCTGCTGCGCGACGCCCTGACCCGCCCCACCCTGCCCGCCGGGCGCCGCTGCGACCTCGCCCTCAAACTGGGCCGCGCCGCCCTGACCGGGATCTCCGCCCAGCACACCATCGCCCTGCTGCGCGACGTCCTGGCCACCCCCGGCCTGCCCGCGCCCTCCCGGGGCGAGCTGCGCATGGAGCTGGGCCTGCTCCTGCTCAACCAGGCGGCGCAGGGGCGCACCGCCCGCAGCGAACTCGTCCGGGCCGCCGCCGAACTCACCTCACGCCCCGACCTGGCGGCCCGCGCCATGTGCGCCCTGGCCGTGCCGCGCAGCACCCCCGACCCCGTCGACACCCACCGCAGGTGGATGGAGCAGGCGGTCTCGGCCGCCCACCGCAGCAAGGACCCGGCCGTGGCCCACAGCGTCTCGGTCAACCAGGCCACCCTGCTCGCCCAGGTCGGGGACCCGGCCGCCTGGACAGCGGCCCTGCCCGACCCCGGTTCCCCACACGTGCGGCCCACGCCCGAGGCCCTCGTGCGGCGCCGCGAGTTCGCCCGCGCCTCGCTCAACCTGGCCGACGCCGCGGTCATGCTCGGCCACTACGAGCGCGCCGACCACTACCTGTCGGACGCCGCCACCTGGTCGATCGCCTCGGAGGTGTCCTACATCCGCGAGAGCGCCCAGGCGCTCCGGCTGATCCTCGACTGGCAGCGCGGCCACTGGGCGGGCCTGGACGAGGAGGCCGAACGCCACCTGGGCCCCGCGCGCCTGGCCCACCTGCACGCGGTCGCCGCCGAGCTGACCCTGGTGCGCTCCGCACTGGCCCTGGCCCAGGGGGACCCGGCCGGCGCCCGGTCCCACCTGGCGCTCCTCGAACCCGCCCCCGGGGACGGCCCCGCGGCGCCCGACCCCGACCACGCGGTTCCCGTGCGCGCGTTCGCCGCCGGGCTGCTGGCCCGCCTGGCGATCGCCAGGGGCGACCCCGGGGAGGCGTGGTCCCGGGTGGAGGGCCTGGTGTCTCTGGTGGCGAGCAAGGGCGTGTGGGTGTGGGCGGCCGACCTGGTCCCGGGCATGGAGGCGCTGATCCCGGCCGGGCGCGACGCGGAGGCCCAGGACCTGTGCGCCCGTTTCCGGGCGGGACTGCGCGGCACCGGCGCCCCGGCCGCCGCGGCGGCCCTGGGGCGGTTCGAGGCCGCCCTGGCCCGGCACCGCGGCCAGGGGGACCGGGCGCTGCACCTGTACGCCGAGACCGCGTCCGCCTACCGGGCCATGCCGCGCCCCTACGACGCCGCCCAGGTCCGCGAGGCCGCGGCCCACACGAGACTGGACCGCTCCGGGGGCCGGTCCGAGGAGGAGGGCGTGGCGGGGCTGCGGGCAGCGCTGGAGGAGTACACGGCGCTGGGCGCGGCCTGGGACGCGGCGCGGGTGCGCCGTGCGCTGCGCGCGCACGGGGTGGTGGCCGCCCCGGCGGGCGGGCGCGGCCCGCGGGACCCCCGCCTGTCCCCGCGTGAGGGGGAGATCGCGGCCCTGGCCGGGCGGGGGAGCACCAACCGGGAGATCGCGGCCCTGCTGCACCTGTCACCGCGCACGGTGGAGACCCATGTGGCCAACGCGCTGGCCAAGCTGGGGCTGCGTTCGCGCCGGGACCTGGCCTCGGTACCGGGCCGGGACCACGGGGACGGGGCCGCCGCCGGCTCCGGTTGACCCGGGCCCCGCCCTCCCGGGCACACCGGTCCCGGTGCGGGGAGGGGGCCTTCCGCCCCTGTGCCCGCACGGGGCCCGCGCCCGCGAAAAACCGCTTCCCCGTCCGGCCCCGATCCGAGACCATGCCCCGAAGGGCCGGGCGGACATCCGCTCCGGCGCCCCGACACACGGAACGAGGCGTCCGAGGACATGAGCGACCACGACAGGGCCGTCGCCGACAACCGCGCGAACTGGGACCAGAGGGCCGACGTCCACGCCCGGTCCGCGATGTACGACGTCGATGGGCTGATCGCCGACCCCTCCTACATCTCGGAGGTCGTGCGCAACGACCTCGCGGTCCTGGAGCCGCACCTGGACGGCGGGACGGTGGCGGGCAGGTCCCTGCTGCACCTGCAGTGCCACATCGGCACCGACACGGTGTGCTGGGTCCGGCTGGGCGCCGTGGACGTCCACGGCCTGGACCTGTCGGCGAACTCGCTGGCCCACGCCCGGCGCATCGCCGCCGCCGACGGCGCGGACGTCACCTGGGTGGAGAGCGACGCGCGCACGGCGTCGCAGGCCGTCGACCGGCGGTTCGAGGTGGTCGTCACCGGCACGGGCGCCGTCATGTGGCTTCCCGAGCTGGGCCCGTGGGCGCGGTCGGTCCACGACCTGCTGGAGCCGGGCGGGGTGTTCGTGGTCCGGGACGACCACCCGCTCCTGAACGCGCTGGACTACGAGCCGTGGCAGGTGACCGGCGACTACCTCGGCGGCGGGGGCGCCGACACCTACGACGAGGCCGAGACCTACACCGACGGGACGGCGGAGTCCATCACGAGCACCGTCAACCACCAGTGGCGCCACAGCCTGGCGGAGGTGACCGGAGCCCTGCTGGAGGCGGGACTGGTGGTCGAGGCGCTCGGGGAGCACCCGTTCATGGACTGGCCCGCCTTCCCCGGGCTCGTGGCGTGCCCGCAGGGGTGGCGGCTCCCGGAGGGGGCCCCGCGGATCCCGCTGAACTTCTCGGTGGTGGCCCGGCGCCCGGGGTGAGCGCGGACGGCCGCGGGGCCGCGCCCGGGGTTCAGCCGTGCCACTCGCAGAAGAGGACGGTGGCGTCGTCGCCGAACTGCCCGTGGTGGTACTCCAGGACCGCGTGGACCAGGCGCCGCAGCGTCTCGGGGACGGGCAGGCTGTCGGCCTGGTGGCGGATGACGAAGTCCACGAACCGCTCCACGCCGAACTCCCGGCCCTCGGAGTCGCGGGCCTCGATGATGCCGTCGGTGTACAGGAGCAGGCGGTCGCCGGGCTCGAGCTGCTCGTGGCAGACCGCGACGGGCACCCCCAGGTCCATGCCCAGGGGGTGGGAGGGGTCGCACTCCAGTGCGCGGACCTCCTCCCCCCGGATGAGCACGGGCGGCAGGTGGCCGCAGTTGACCCACCTCAGCTCGCCGGTGCTCAGGTTGAGCTCCGCCAGGATCGCGGTGGCGAACCGGGTCTGGACGAACTCCTGGATCAGGGTGTTCTCCACACCCCGGGGGATCTCTTCCAGCGGGACGCCGCGCCGGCGCTCGTTGCGGAAGGCGCCCACCGCCAGGTTCGCGATCAGCCCGGCGGCGGTGTCGTGGCCCATGGCGTCGAACATGGCCAGGTGGGCGATCTCCCCGGCCAGGGCGTAGTCGAAGGAGTCCCCGGCGTTGTCGTAGGCGGGCTCGGTGGCGGCGGAGATGGTCACCCGGGAGTCGGCGAAGGTGCCCGGGGGCATCAGGGTCCACTGCATCTCCGCCGAGACGGACATGGGGCTGACCCTCACCAGGCGGGCGTGCGCGTCGCTGTTGGCGCGCTTGGCGATGATCAGCAGGCTCACCATCGCGGCCAGGTCGCGCATCGCGGAGCGGTCGGGGTCGCCCTTGTAGGCCACGTGGAGCACGCCCAGGCGTTCGGCCCCGTCCAGGATCGGCACCCAGTAGCGGCCCCGGTCCCCGACGGGCACGGTCACGCCCATGATGTAGGCCTCGCCGGCGACGGTCCCGTCGATCTTCAGGTCGTCTCCGCCCTGGTGGGCGTCGAGACCGCGGCCGGTGACCTCGCGCAGGACCTGCTGCTGGCGGTCGGCGAGGTAGATGCGGATCTCGGTGAGGTCCGCGGCCGCGGCCTTGCCGGCCACGAGGGAGGGGAGCTCCTCGAAGTTGGCGAGGTGCCCGGCCCTGACCAGGGACGTCATCAGCTCGTTGGACCCGTGTTTGAGCGACATGGCATGACCCCGGTCAATCTCGCGAGGCGGCAACTGCTTCGGAACCTCTACCCGGTTTGCCACATTTCGAGCAGAAAGTCCAGCTTGGGAGGGTGGCCGCCCCCGGCTCCACGACCGCCGCGGCCGTGGCAGGCCGGTGCGCCCGGGCGCACCGGCGCGCGAAGAACCCGCCTTCGAGACGACCGTCGACAGGGTCGAGAGCGACGGCGAGTACCTCCTGGTCGAGGTCTCCCAGACGCTCCTGGAACCCCTCTCAAGCTCCGTCACCACCCGGGGCGCGCCCCTGCGCATGGTCGACCCCGTCCCAGTCCTCGTCCTTGTCCGGGGGCCGGCTCGGTCCGCTCGGGCTCACCGGTCTCGCGCGGCTCACCCGGGGACCGGCTTCCTACCCCGGGTCCGCTTCCCTTGGCGGTGGAGGTGAAGACCAGGAGTGGGGCGGGGGGTGCGAACACCGGGGCTCCTTCCGGGGCGCCCGCCCCCCGAGCATGCCCCGCCCCCGGCCCGCGGGCACGGGGTGTGGCCGATCCCGGCCGCGCCGTGTCCGGCAACGGCCACTCGACAAGAGCTACTCGCCGGCCGCATGTCCTGTTGCCGAACGTTCGGGAGCAGCAGGACTTGTCATGGTCAGACGGGGGCGGTCGGTTCGGCGCGCTGTCTGTCCGAACTAGTGCTCAGTCAGGCTTTCGAGCGGGCTGGGGCTGTGCGATTCCCAGGGGCTTCCGTGCGCGTCGAGGATCGACGCCCCCGGCTGGTGGTTGTAGGAGGTGGCGTTGCCTCCGACGATGGCCTCTTGCCACCTGAGGTCGCTGGCGGCCTATGCGGGCCGGGCGGTGAGGCCTGGGCTCTGGAAAAGCCGCCGGGGCGGCCGTGGGAGGTCTCCCCGACGTGGTCGGTGCGGCCTTCCCGGAGGCCGGTCCGCACGCCGGCGCCCCGTGCCGCGCTCCACGGGACACCCTGCGACCATGGCCGCACAGCCCCGGCCTCCCGGACGGACCGGGAGGGGTGCGAACTGTCGGAGGGACCGGCCAAGGTGGCGGTGGCCGCCTCCGCCGTACCCGGGCGGACGCCCCACCACCGACCCCGACACGATGGAGACCCCCATGCCCGGCCGCCTCACCCCGGCCCGCTTCGTCGACCTCTACGACCTGGGCGCCAGACCGCACATCCTCGCCTACCGCACCTCTGTGGGCGACCGGCGGCGCCGGGAGTGGCTGATCGACGCCGGGCTCCTCTCCCCGTGCGATCCCCCCAGCCGCGGCTACGCCTTCCGCATCACGCAGGCGGGTCTGGCCGCGCTGCGCGAGCACCTGGACTACCTGGAGGAGCGCGAGTCCCAGGGGCTGCCGCACCGCTCCGGGGACGAGTACGGCATCCAGCGCGGGGTCCTGGCCTCCCGTGCCGGGCTGGACGCGGCCCTGGCGCGGCGCGCACGGGGCGAGGACGCGCCCGTGGAGGCGGCGGGCAGGGAGTGGTGGGGCGGGCAGGGGACACCGGCGTGGGAGGGCTCGCCCCCCGAGGTGCTCGGGGCGGTGGCCGTGTTGCAGGCGGCCGGGCACGCGCCCGTGGACTGGACGGCGGTGGGGGAACCCAGGGGCTTCTACGTGGAGCCGCGCGGGCGGCTCCTGTACGTGTACCACGGCGAGGCCCGACGCTCGCAGCGGGAGGACGGGGGGTGGTTCACCGCGGAGGTCGGCGCCTACGCGGAGGCGCTGCGCGCCGCCGGGTGGCAGGTGGAGGCGGACACGGGCCGGTGCGCGCACGTGCGGGTGCCCGGCTCCGGCCGGGGGTGAGCCCGGACCGGGCCTCTACCTGCCCGATGACCAGCCCCATTGCCTCCCTCCCGCGAAGCGCGCACCGGCCACGTCACCCCGCCGGGACGTCTCCCGGCCGCCGCCCCCGGAAGCCGCGCCGAACCCCCGGAACGCGTCGGGACACGGCCCTGGGGCCGGGCGCACACGCAGCACTCCAGCCGCACACGAGGCGGTGCCCCTCCCCGCCGGGGGAGGGGCACCGGTCCCGCACGCGCCGCCCCGGGCGGGCGCCTCCGGGAGAGGGCGGGGGAGTGCGGTCCCCACTCAGGCCGCCGCGGCCCGGATGTCGCGGGGCTCCGCCTCGGGAAGCCCCCGCCCGCACCGGCCGCACTCGGACCGGCGCCGCACCAGGTAGGCGGCGGTGGCCACGCCCAGGGCCGTCCCCCACAGCCCCATGGAGGAGAACACCACCACGTGCACGGTGCTGGAGCTCAACATCGACCCGGCCCCTCCGGCAAGGACCTCGGTGACGCTGCTGCGGCCCATCGCCACCAGGGCCACCGCGACCAGCGTCGCGGGCACCACCGCCAGCGGCACCGGCACCCGGCGCCCGGCAAGGCCCGCGGTCCACCGGGGGAACCGCACGCCCCAGCGCTGGACCAGCCCCAGCATGAGAACGGCGCCGACGATGCCGGCCGACCCCAACCCCACGCCGATGACCAGCGTGAACGGGTCGGCGGAGAGCACCGCGAAGTCCTCCCGGCTCATCCCGACCGGGACGCCGAACAGCCACGGGATCCTGATGGACGGATAGACCAGGGCGGTCGCCGCGCCCACCGCCACCGCGATCCGACCCACCCTCAGCGCCCGCACCCGGGTCCCGCGCTCCACGGCGGCCGACCACCGGGGGCTCCTGCCGCACCGCGCGCAGGAGCGGCGGCCCGCCCGGCGGCACGCGAGGGCCGCGAGCACCCACACCCCCACACCGGCGGTGAAGAACAGGCCGGTGAGGCTGTCGGGCGCCAACAGCGCGGTCACCCAGGTCTGGGCCAGGCCGGGCACGATCCAGCCCACCACCGGCATGATCATCGTGTAGCCGAACAGGGCCAGCAGGTTGCCGTCCACGAACACCAGCAGGATGAGGACGGCCAGGGCCCAGGCGCCCACCTGCGCCGCACGGGGCCCGCCGCCCCGGAGCATCAGCACGGAGCACACGACGCCCACCGCGCCCATGGCCAGTACGAGGACCACCGGCAGGGCCTCGCCGCGCCCGGCGAAGAGCGAACCGAACCCCTCCTCATCGGCCACGCTCAGGGGCAGCACCCCCGACAGCCAGCCCAGGCCCAGTGCCAGGGCCGCCGCCGACCACGCCAGCGCGGCCCAGGGCACCGCCGTCGCGCGGTCGTGCCGTTCGTGCCCCGGATCTGCGGGGGGTGCGGGAAGGGGTGGCAAGGCGGTCATGGCGTGCTCCCGGAGTGGTGCGGAGTGGATACCTCCACCCTGGCGCGCGCACCCCCGGGCACACCTCCCCCACGAGCGGGAGCGGGCTCCCCCCTGAGGGGGAACCCGCTCCACCGCCACCGGCCCGGTCTCCGGCGCGGGCGCCCCGGGGGCGCGCCCGGACCGCCCGCCGGCGGTCTAGGCCGACGCCGCCCGGTAGGCCTTCTCCAGGGCCGAGGCGAACACCTCGACGGGCTGGGCACCCGAGATCCCGAAGGCCCGGTCGATCACGAAGAACGGCACGCCGTTCCCGCCGAGGCGCTGCGCGGCGGCGCCGTCCTCGCGCACCTGCGCGGCGTAGTCGTCGCCCTCCAGCACCCGGCGGGCCTCCGCGGCGTCCAGGCCGATCTCCACGGCCAGCTCCACCAGGGTGGCGGTGTCGGAGAGGTCCTTCGCCTCCACGAGCTGGGCGTGCATGAAGCGCTCGTGCGCCTTCGTGCCCAGCCCCCGGCTCTGCGCCAGGTGGACGAGCCGGTGCACGTCGAAGGTGTTGACCATGAACCCGTTCTCGAAGTCGTACTCCAGCCCCACCTCCGCGGCGACCTTCTCCACCTGCGCGGTCATGGCGCGCACCTGCTCGCGCGAGGCGCCCGTCTTCGCGGCCAGGGCGTCACGGACCGGTTCGCCGCGCCCCCGCGGGTAGGAGGGGTCCAGCTGGAAGCTGCGCCAGAGGACCTCGACCTGGTCGGCGTGCTCGAACTGCTCCAGGGCCGTCTCGAAGCGCCGCTTGCCGATGTAGCACCACGGGCACACGATGTCGGACCACACCTCGACCTGCACGGACAATCCCCTCACTCACCAGCACGTTCCGTCCGAGCACGCCGGCGCGTCCTCGGTTCCCAGCGACACCAGTCCGGTGACCGCGTCCAGGGGGAGCTCCTCCTCGGCGGGCCGGTCCGCCTCCCGCGGCTCGGCCCTCGGCTCCGGGCTGCTCACGCTCACGACACCCCTTGCATACTTATTGTGCGTAACAACATTATCAGTCAGTATGAGGTGAGCCCAGGCCAGGCACAAGGAGGCACATTGACGTCCCGAGCGCACACCGGTGTTCGCTCCACCGGGCACACCGACGAACGCGCCCCCGAGGACTGCCCGGTCCGCGAGGTCCTGGACCGGGTCGGCGACAAGTGGAGCGTGCTCGTCATCGTCATGCTGGGGCGGCGCACCCACCGCTACAGCGAGCTCCACCGTGCCATCGACGGCATCAGCCAGCGCATGCTCACCCTGACGCTGCGCGCCCTGGTCCGCGACGGCCTGGTCGACCGCACCGCGCACGCCACCGTCCCGCCCCGCGTGGACTACGCCCTCACCGACCTGGGCCGCACCCTCCTGGAACCCCTCAACGCGCTGGACCGCTGGGCAATCCTGCACCGCGACGACATCCGCGCCGCCCGCGAACGCCACGACCGCGCCAGGGACCCCCGCCCGGACGGCACCTGACCCCCCGCCCCTCCCGGGCGCGCCGGACCCCGGCACGGGTCCGCCGCGCACACGCGGTCCCCTCCCGGCCTCGGACCGCGCCCCTCCCCGGAAAGCGGGGGCGGACACCGGCCCCAGGCCCCTCCCCGGCGGAGACCGCGCTCAGCCCTCCAGCGCCCATCCCGGCAGGGGCTCGGTGCGCTCGGCCCACTCCGCGGGAACCCGGCCGCCCGGCAGGCCCGCGCCCAGGACCCCGCCGACGATCGCGCAGGTGGTGTCCACGTCGCCCCCGGCTGCGGCGGTCGCCCACATGGCCGAGGCGAAGCCCGACCGGTACCGGGCCGCCGCCCACAGGGTGAAGGGCACCGTGTCCAGGGCGCTGACCCGCGAACCGTTGCCCAGGGCGCGGGCCGCCCCGACCGGATCGGCGGTCACCAGCAGCAGGCGCGCACCGCGCACCGCCTCGCGCATCCGCCCCGGCGGAAGGCGCTCGAGCACCCCGTCCAGCAGGGGCCCGGGCGCCGCCGCCCCGCCCCCCGCCACCAGGGACGCGGCCACCGCCACCGCGACCGCGCCGTCCACCGCCTCGGGGTGGGTGTGGGTGACGCGCGCCGTCACCGCCGCCTGCACGGCCGCCGCGTCCGGGTCGCCGGCGAACCAGGCCCCCAGCGGGGCCACCCTCATCGCCGCCCCGTTGCCGAAGGAACCCGACCCCTCGAACAGTCCCGCGGCCAGCTCCCGCCAGTCACCGCCCTCGCGCACCAGGCGCAGCAGGCGCCCCGTCGCCGGACCGTACCCCCGGTCGAAGTCGTGGTGGCGGGCGAAGGAGGACGCCAGCCGGTCGGGGTCCACCGCCCCGCCCCGGAGCACCTCGGCGTGGACCGAGGCCGCCATCTCCGTGTCGTCGGTCCACTCCCAGGGCCCCGGGGGCAGCTCGCGCTCCTCCAGGAAGCGCAGGTTCGCGGGAACGAAGAACTGGGAGCCGAAGGCGTCGCCGACGGACAGTGCGGACAGGGAGGACAGGGCGCGCGCCCGGCGCGGATCAGGGATCGTGTGCATCACCGGCCATCCTGGCCGACCCCGCCACCGCTGTCCACGCACCGGCCCCGGCACCCGGTGTGACCGAACACCCATCCGCGCCCCCGCGCCGCCCGCACCCGCCCCGGGCTGGCCCTTCTCCGCCCCCGGCGCGAATCACGCACTCCCCACCTGCGGTGACAGCACATCGAAACAACCGCGACACACGAGGCTGACCCGCGGGTAACACCCTGCGGGTTGCCTGAGAGGCGTCCGACCCCGCAGCAGGAGGAGCCGCGCACCATGGAAGAACTCGTCGTCATCGGCAACGGCATGGTCGGCCACCGACTCGTCGAGGCCCTCCACGACCGCGACAGCGACCACCGCTGGCACGTCACAGTCGTGGGCGAGGAGCCCCGCACCGCCTACGACCGCGTCGCGCTCTCCTCCTACTTCGACGGCGCCAGCGCCCAGGACCTGTCCCTGGGCGACCTGTCCGGACCCCACGTGGACGTCCACGTGGGCGAGCGCGCCACCGCCCTGGACCGCGACGCCCGCACCGTCACCACCGCCTCCGGCCGCACCCTGGGCTACGACCGGCTCGTCCTGGCCACCGGATCCACCCCCTTCGTGCCCCCCGTCCCCGGCCACGACCTGCCCGGCTGCCACGTCTACCGCACCATCGAGGACCTGGACGCCATCACCGCCTCCGCCCGCCACGCCCGCACCGGCGTGGTCATCGGCGGCGGACTGCTCGGCCTGGAGGCCGCCAACGCCCTGCGGCTGCTGGGCGTGGAGGCCCACGTCGTCGAACTCGCCCCCCACCTGATGCCCGCCCAGATCGACGAGGGCGCCGGCGGCCTGCTCCGCAGACTCGTCACCGACCTGGGCGTGCACATCCACACCGGAGCGGCCTCCACCGCCGTCGAGGCCGGCGCGGACGGCCGCGTCCGCAACCTCCTCCTGGGCGACGGCACCCGCCTGGACGCCGACCTGGTCGTGTTCTCCGTGGGCATCCGCCCCCGCGACGACCTCGCACGCGCCGCCGGCCTCCGGGTCGGCGAACGCGGCGGCATCGTCATCGACGACACCTGCACCACCTCCGACGACCGCATCCACGCCATCGGCGAGGCCGCCGCCCACCGCGGCACCGTCTACGGGCTCATCGCCCCCGGCAACGCCATGGCCGAGGTCGTCGCCGACCGCCTCCTCGGCGGCGGCGCCACCTTCACCGGCGCCGACACCTCCACCAAGCTCAAGCTCCTGGGCGTGGACGTGGCCAGCTTCGGCGACGCCCACGGCCGCGCCGACGACTGCCTGGACGTGGTCGTCAACGACGCCGCCGGCGGCCGCTACGCCAAACTCGTCCTGTCCGACGACGCCACCACCCTCCTGGGCGGCATCCTGGTCGGCGACGCCTCCGCCTACGCCACCCTGCGCCCCATGGTCGGCTCGCCCCTGCCCGGCGACCCGCTCACCCTCATCACCCCCGAGGGCGGCGCGGCCCTGGGCGCCGACGCCCTCCCCGACTCCGCGCAGATCTGCTCCTGCAACGCCGTCACCAAGGGCGCCCTCACCGACGCCGTCCACACCCAGGGCGCCTGCGACGTCGCCGGCCTCAAGGCGTGCACACGGGCGGGCACCAGCTGCGGGTCGTGCGTGCCCATGCTCAAGCAGATCCTCTCCCAGGCGGGCATCGAGCAGTCCAAGGCCCTGTGCGAGCACTTCACCCAGTCCCGAGCCGAACTCCTGGAGACCGTCCGCGCCACCGGCACCACCACCTTCTCCGCCCTCATCGAGAACCACGGGACCGGCCAGGGCTGCGACATCTGCAAGCCCGCCGTCGCATCGATCCTGGCCTCCCTGGGGGGCGGGCACATCCTCGACGGCGAACAGGCCACACTCCAGGACACCAACGACCGCTACCTCGCCAACATGCAGCGCAACGGCACCTACTCGGTCGTGCCCCGCATCCCCGGCGGCGAGATCACCCCCGACAAGCTCATCGTCATCGGGGAGGTCGCCCGTGACTTCCAGCTCTACACCAAGATCACCGGCGGCCAGCGCATCGACCTGTTCGGCGCCCGCCTCGAACAGCTCCCCGCCATCTGGACCCGCCTGGTCGAGGCCGGGTTCGAGTCCGGCCACGCCTACGGCAAGTCCCTGCGCACCGTCAAGTCGTGCGTGGGCACCACCTGGTGCCGCTACGGCGTCCAGGACTCGGTGGGCCTGGCCATCCGCCTGGAGGAGCGCTACCGGGGCCTGCGCTCGCCCCACAAGCTCAAGTCCGCCGTCTCCGGGTGCGCCCGCGAGTGCGCCGAGGCCCGCAGCAAGGACTTCGGGATCATCGCCACCGACCAGGGCTGGAACCTGTACGTGGGCGGCAACGGCGGCTTCACCCCCCGCCACGCCGAACTCCTCGCCTCGGACCTGGACGAGGAGACCCTCATCCGCTACATCGACCGGTTCCTGATGTTCTACATCCGCACCGCCGACCGCCTCCAGCGCACCGCCCCCTGGATCGAGGCCATGGACGGCGGCCTGGACCACGTGCGCGACGTCGTCGTCCACGACACCCTGGGCATCGCCGAGGAGCTCGAGGCCGCCATGGAACGCCACGTGCACTCCTACACCGACGAGTGGGCCGCCGTCCTGGCCGACCCCGCCAAACTCGCCCGGTTCGAGTCCTTCGCCAACGCCCCCGGCACACCCGACCCCACCATCAGCTTCACCACCACACGCGACCAGCCCGTCCCGGGCGCCGCTCTCGACCTCGGCATGCCCGCCCCCCGCCCGCAGGAGGCCACCCGATGACCGCCACCACCACCCACGCCCCGCCCGCCCTGTGGATCGACGCCTGCCCCGCCCACCGCCTGGGCGCCGACGACGGCGTGGCCGTCCTGCTGCCCGACGGCCGTCAGGCGGCCCTGTTCCGCACCCGCGACAACCGCCTGTTCGCCGTCGACAACATCGACCCCTTCACCGGGGCCGCGGTCATCTCGCGCGGCATCGTCGGCGACCGCCGTGGCGAGCCCACCATCGCCTCGCCCATGCTCAAGAATGTGTTCTCCCTGCTGACCGGACAGAGCCTGGAGGACCCCCAGGTGCGCCTGCGCACCTGGGCCGTCCGCGACACCGGCGCCACCGTCCAGATCAGCGCCCGCGCCGAAGAGGAGTCACCTTGAGCACATCCGCGTCCGCGCCGTCCTCCCACACCCCGCCCCCCGCCGCGGGTCCCCACCAGGACCGCGCGAGCGGGGCCGGCGGCACGGGGGCGGAGGCCGGCGCGCCCGCGACCACCGCGCCCCTGGCCGGGTTCACCGTGGCCGTCACCGCCGCCCGCCGCGCCGACGAGCTCAGCGCCCTGCTCCAGCGCAAGGGCGCCCAGGTCATCGCCGCCCCCGCCCTGCGCATCGTCCCGCTCAGCGACGACCAGCGCCTGGCCTCGGTCTCCGACGAACTCGCCCGCCGCCCCGCCGACGTCGTCATCGCCACCACCGGCATCGGCTTCCGCGGCTGGATCGAGGCGTGCGAGACCTGGGGCACCGTCGAACCCCTCCTGGCCAGCATGCGCTCCTCGCGCCTGCTGGCCCGCGGCCCCAAGGCCAAGGGCGCCATCCGCGCCGCCGGGCTCACCGAGGAGTGGTCCCCGCCCTCGGAGTCCTCCGCCGAGGTCCTGGACTACCTCCTCGAACAGGGCGTCACGGGCCTGCGCGTGGCCATCCAGCTGCACGGCGAACCCCTGCCCGACTTCACCGCGGCCCTGCGCCTGGCCGGCGCCGACGTCGTGGAGGTCCCCGTCTACCGGTGGACCCAGCCCGAGAACGTCGCCCCCCTGGACCGGCTCATCGAGGCCGTCACCTGCGGGGGAGTGGACGCCGTCACCTTCACCAGCGCCCCCGCCGCCGCCGGCCTGCTGGCCCGCGCCCGTACCACCGGCCGCACCGGCCCCCTGGTCGAGGCCCTGCGCGGCGACGTCCTGGCCATGTGCGTGGGACCGGTCACCGCCCGCCCCCTCATGGCCCACGACATCCCCACCGTGTGGCCCGAACGCGCCCGCATCGGCGCCCAGGTCCGCAAGCTCACCGAGGAGCTGCCCGCGCGCTTTCCCACCCTGGGCGTGGCGGGACACCGACTGCGCCTGCGCGGCCACGCCGTCCTGGTCGACGGCACCGTGCACACCCTCTCGCCCACCCTGATGCGCCTGGTGCGCGAACTCGCCCGCCGCCCCGGCCAGGTCCTGGACCGCACCCGCCTGCTCACCTGCCTGGGCGAGGACGCCGACGCGCACGCCGTGGAGACCGCGGTGGCACGCCTGCGCACCGCGCTGGGCGACGCCAGGATCATCCAGACCGTCGTCAAACGCGGCTACCGCCTGGCCCTGGACACCCACGACTGCGCGCCCGAGCTCTGAGCCGCCCAACGGCGCGCCCCACCGCACACGCACTCCCACACCCGAGAGCCATGAACAGACACCCCACCCTGCTGCTGGCCGTCCACGGCACCCGCAACCCCCACGGCACCGCCGTGGCCCACTCCCTGGCCCTGCGCGTGGGGGAGCTGACACGGCGCCCCACCCGCCTGGCCTTCGCCGACGTGCTCGCCCCCACCGTCGGCGAGGTGGCCGCCGACACCCCGGGGCCCCTGGTCGTCGTGCCCGCCTTCCTGGCCTCGGGCTACCACGTGCGCACCGACATCCCCGACCAGCTCCTGCGGGCCGGGCGCGCCGACGCCGTCCTCACCCCCGCCCTGGGCGCCCACCCCGCGGTGCTGGACACCGCCGTGCGCCGCCTGGCCCAGGCCGGGTACCGCCCCGGGGACGCCGTCGTGCTGGCCTGCGCCGGAACCACCGACCCGCGCGCCGGCGCCGAACTGTCCCGCGCCGCCGCCCGCCTGGCCCGGCGCCTGGGAGCCCCGGTCACGACCGGTTTCATCGCCACCGGCCGCCCCACCGTCGCCGAACAGGTCGCCCGCCTGCGCGCCCGGGGCCACCGCCGCGTCGCGGTGGCCAGCTGGCTGCTCGCACCGGGCCTGTTCCACGACAGGCTCGCCCTGGCCGGGGCCGACGCGGTGGCCCGTCCTCTGTGCCCGGACCCGGCCGTCGCCCACGCCGTGGCCGACCGCTACCACCGCGCGGCCCTTCCCCAGCACGCCTGAGCGGCCCCCGAACGGGGCGCCCCACCGGCCGGCCCCGGCCCGGGGACCGCAGGAGTCGAGCGCCGGCCCCGCACCGGCAGGGGCCCGACGGGGGAGGGCACCGGCCGTACCGCCCCCGGCCGACGAACGGCCCGGCCCGCACCGCCGGGCCCCGCCCCTCCACAGGCGCCCACGCCGCTCCGCACCGGACCGCCCAGCCCGGGCGCCCTTCCGCGCACCCCGGCCGCCCACCGGGTTCCCCACCCGGCGCAGGAGCCCTGCGCGCAGCCACCGGTGTACACCCCCCGAACCCCGGATGGCCACAACCGGCAACCCGTGCGCAACACCGGGCCCCCGCGGGAAGACCACCCCTGGGACACCAGTCCGCACCAGACCGCAGCGCCCACGAGGACGGCCATGTCCGCAGTACCCGCCCCCGCACCCGACTTCCACGACCCCGCCGCCGACCGGTCCATCGGCGCGATGCTCGGCGCGCCCGTGGCCGCCGCGCTGGTGGGCGCCCCCGCCGCGCTGACCCGCGGGTTCACCGAGGCCTCCGCGCGGCTTCCCCGCCTGATCCGGACCGCGCTGACCGAGCTGACCGCCACCGCGCGCACCCCCGCCCCGCCCGCGGACCCCACCGAACAGGCCTGGGCGCAGGTCCTGCGCAGCACCGCCCGCACCGGCACCCCGCCCGGGTCGGCGCCCGCCCTGGAGCACACCACCGCCGACGACCCCCTGGGCGCCTCCTGGCGGGCCCTGACCCGCACCCCCCGCCCCGCCCACGACCCCGCGAGCGGGTCCTTCGCGTGCGCCCACCTCGTCGACGCCGTCTGGTCGGCGTACACCGCCGCCGGGGACGACGCCGCCATGCACACCGGCGCCCTGGCCGGAGCCCTGTGGGGCGCCTCCGCCGTGCCCCTGCACGCCCTGCGCCGCATGTCCGAGACCCTGGACCCCCACGCCCTCACGACCGCCGCGCTGACGGCCGTACACGGCACCCGCCCCGGTGCCTGGCCCGAACACCCCGTCCTGCTCCAGGAGCCCCGCCGCCTGCCGCCCTTCGCCGTCCCCCACCCCCTGGACCCCCAGGTGCTGCTCGGCAACCTCGACCACCTGCGCCACCACCCCGAGAGCGTGGACGCGGTCGTCTCCCTGTGCCGCACCCACCCCCAGGACGCCCCCCACCTGCCCGACGCCGACTGGGTGAGGGTGTGGATGCACGACCGCCCCACCGCCAACGCCAACCTGCACTTCACCCTGGACGAGGCCGCCGCGACCGTGGCCGCCCTGCGCGCCGAGGGCAAACGCGTCCTGCTGCACTGCTGGGCGGGCGCCTCGCGCACCCCCGCCGTGGCCACCCGCTACGCCGTCGCCTCCCTGGGCGCCCCGCCCCTGCCCACCCTGGCCGCCATGATCCGCGCCGTGGGCGGACACCTGGACAACCCCTCCCTGTCCCAGGCCGTCGCCCAGCTCAGCGGGGTGCACCTGCCCGACCCCGCCCTGCGCCTGTTCCCCGACGGCGTCCCGCCCCGGCGCCCCGAACTGCCCGAACCCCACATCACCGGGTGACAAGTTCCACAAACCCCCGCTTTCCGGTACCGTTACCCTCGCGTTACCCCTAAGCTCTGCGCCCAGACCCCGTGCACCGCCACCGGCGGTCCCGGCTCCGCGCCCGTGCCACGCCCTCCCGCACCCGTCCGGGGCGTCGCACACACCCCGCACCAGGAGCGGGCCGCCACGCCCTGTTCCCGTTCGTAAGGACTCCGCCGTGGGCAAACACGAGCCCCAGACCCCGCCGGTCGAAGACGACCGCACCGACGCCCCCGCCGTCGGCCCCCGCGTCGCCGCCAAGCGCAGCCGACGCAAGCGCACCATGATCCTGGCCTCGGCCACGGGTCTGACCCTGCTCGTGGGAGGGACCGCCACCGCGGCCGTCATCGCCTCCGGCGCCGACCCCGAGACGGCCGCCAACGCCGCCGGGATCCCCGAGGCCGACCCCGACCCCCTGGTCGCCGAGGGCGCCGCGCCCCAGGCGGGGGAGGACGCCCTCCAGCGGGCCCAGGAGGCCGTCACCTCCGCCACCCAGAGCACCAGCACCGACGCCTCCGACGTCCTGGAGGAACCCGAGGAAGAGGAGGAGGCCGAGGAGCCCGAGGCCGACACCGGCGGCGGGGGAGGCGAGGCCTCCGGCGACGGCGGCACCTGCCAGGCCTCCTTCTACGGCGCCGACCTGGCGGGCAACTCCACGGCCAACGGCGAGACCTTCGACCCCAGCGCCATGACGGCCGCGCACAAGACCCTGCCGTTCAACACCCAGGTCCAGGTCACCAACCCCAGCAACGGCAAGTCGGTGACCGTGCGCATCAACGACCGCGGCCCCTACATCGATGGCCGCTGCCTGGACCTGTCCACGGCCGCCTTCGACCAGATCATCGGCACCGGGGCCGGTGTCGGCCAGGTCGAATGGCAGGTCGTCGGCTAGCCGCCCCCTCCACACGGACCCCGTGCGCCCCGCCCCGACACCCCGGGGCGGGGCGCACCCGTCTGCGCCCCGGCCCGACCGCCACCGCAGCGGCCCCGACGGCCCCGTCCCGGCCCCCGCGAGCCGGGCGGCCCCGCCACCGCCCGCAGCGGACCGCCGCAGCGGGAGGGCCCCGGCTCAGTCCTGCCAGGTGAAGTCGAAGGTGGCGGCGTCGCCGGTGTGCTCGACGTAGGTGACGGTGTAGCCGCCCACCTCGGCGGAGTCCCCGGGCACCAGAACGGCCTCCTCCGACTCCCGGTACGCCCGCTCCTGCACGCTCACCCGCACGTCGGCCTCCTGGTCCTCGGCCAGGAGGATGCGGTACCCGATCGTCGTGTTCCCCTGCTCCCACAGGTCGCCGGTGCCTTGGTCCCCGCTGACGGTGACCTCGCAGTCCCGGCTCTGGCAGGAGGTTGTGGCGAACCTGGCCCCGCTGCCCGACGTCACCTCGCACGAGGCCGAGGACGCCAGCACCAGCAGCGCGTTCGCACCGATCACCGCAAGACTCCGCGGGAACACCATGGGGATCCACTCCTTCCGGGCCGCCGGTGCGGACACCTCTTCCGGTGACCGATCCGCGCCGACCACCGGGGAGGACGCCCCCCGCGCCCCTCCGGTTCCCCCGACCCGCGTCACGTTCGCGTCACCGGCCCCGGCGGGGCCGCCGCGGAAGGGGCCGGCCCCGGCCGGGCGCGGACGCGCCCCGACACCCCGTGGCGGGGCACACGCGCGTGTGAGACCCCACACGTCACCTCGACGTGGCACAATCCCCAGCACCCACCCACCACCGACACACAGGGAGCAGGGGCGTTGTTCCGCACCACCACCGGCTGGGTCGTCTCGCCCACCGACCTCGTCGACACCCTGGAGTGCGACCACCGCAGCGCCCTCAAGACCGCGCTGGCCGCCCGCCTGGAGGGCGCCCCCGCCCCCGACAAGGTCGACCCCCTCGTCGCCCACCACGGCCACGTCCACGAGCAGGCCGAACTCGACCGGCTCACCGCCCTGTTCGGCGAGGTCGTGCGCATCGAGGAGCCCCGCGCCGACGACGCCTCCCTCGCGGCCGCGGCCACCGCCACCGCCCAGGCCATGGCCGCCGGGGCGCCCGTCATCTACCAGGGCAGCTTCCACCACCCCCTGACCGCGGCCACCCCCACCGCCCCGGCCGTGGCCTTCCACGGCCGCGCCGACTTCCTCATCCGCTCCGACCTGGACCCCGCCACCGGCGAGCGCCGCGACCCCGCACCCGACCCCTGGTCCTACGAACCCTGGGACACCAAGCTCGCCCGCCGCCCCGGCCCCGGCGCCGTCGTCCAGCTCGCCGCCTACGCCCACGCCGTCGCCGTGGCCACCGGCCGCACCCCCGACCGCATGCACCTGCTCACCGGCGACGGCCACACCCACACCCTGGACACCGCCGACTTCGCCCCCATCCTCACCACCGTCACCACCCGCCTGCTGGACCGGCTCGCCCAGCCCCCCGCCCTGCCCGCCCCCACCTGGGGCGAACCCCGCCCCGGCTGCGAGGGCTGCGGCTACGGCACCTGGTGCTCGGGCGGGCGCACCGCCGCCCGCCACCTGTCCCTGGTCGCCGGGCTGCGCACCGACCAGGCCGCCAAACTCACCGACGCCGGCCTGGACACCATCGACGCCCTGGCCGGCGCCGGCGACGACCAGCGCCCCGCCACCCTGCCCCGCCGCTCCTTCGACCAGCTGCGCGCCCAGGCCGCCCTCCAGGTCCGCCAGGACACCACGCGCACCCCCCACAACCCCCAGGGCACCGTCACCGCCGAGGTCTTCTCACCCGACGGCCTGGCCGCCCTGCCCGCCCCCAGCCCCGGCGACGTGTTCTTCGACATGGAGGGCTACCCCTACCACTCCCGCGACGGCGGACGCGGCCTGGAGTACCTGTTCGGCGCCACCACCGAGGACGAGCACGGCACCGAGACCTTCCACACCTTCTGGGCCCACGACCGCGCCCAGGAGAAGAAGGCCCTGGAGGACTTCGTCGACTTCGCCTGCGCGCGCATCGACGCCGACGAGAACGCCCACGTCTACCACTACGCCTCCTACGAGGTGGACCGGCTCAAACACCTCAGCTCCGAGTTCGCCACCCGCGAGGAGGAGGTCAACCGGCTCCTGCGCGAGAACCGGCTCGTGGACCTGTACACGGTGGTCCGCAAGAGCCTGCGCGTGTCCCAGCGCTCCTACTCCATCAAGTACCTCGAACCCCTCTACCTGGGCACCGCCCGCTCCGGCGACGTCACCACCGCCACCTCCAGCATCGACGCCTACGCCGCCTACCTGCGCGCCGCCGAGCACGGCGACCACGACCGCGCCGCCCGGGTGCTCGCCGACATCGGCGCCTACAACCGCGACGACTGCCACTCCACCGCCCGCCTGCGCGACTGGCTGGAGGACCACCGCGTCCGCCAGGGCATCACCGACCGGCCCCCCGTCCAGCTCGAACTCACCGAGGAGGAGGCCGAACGCGCCCGCAAGCGCGCCGAGAAGCTCGCCCGCCACGCCGCCCTGACCGAACCCCTCCTGGCGGACCTGCCCGCCACCGCCGAGGAGCGCGGCGAGGAGGACCGCACCCGCGCCTCCCTGGCCGCCCTGGTCGGCTACTACCAGCGCGAGAACCTGCCGCCCTGGCGCGAGCACTACCGCCGCACCAGCGCCCCCCTGACCGACCTGGAGGCCGACACCGACTGCGCCGTGCCCTGGCAGGTCCACACGGGGGAGTGGGCCGAACCCACCGGCCGCCAGCGCAAGGCCCGCCGCGAGCTGTCCATGCGCCTGGACGCCGCCCACCCCCACCCCTTCACCACCGGCCAGGACGTCCACCTGCTCTACCCCGGCGCCCCGGGCAGGCCGGCCACCGCCGTACCGGCCAACGTCGCCCGCGCCGACGCCGACACGCTCACCGTCACCGAGACCAGCGACCCCGACGACACCCGCTCCCGCGCGCCCGTGGCGGTCCTGCCCGGCTCACCCGTCAACCCCCAGCCCAAGGACGGGGCGCTGGAGTCGGTCGCCCGCACCGCCGTCGCCGCCCTGCCCCGGTGGCCCCACCACCCCGGCCTGGACGTGCTGCGCCGCGTCCCGCCCCGCCTTCGCACCCCCGGCCCCCTGCCCTCCCCGGACGAGCACGGCGGCGACCTCATCGCCGCCACCATCTCCGCCGTGGACCGCCTGGACGGCTCCTACCTGGCCGTGCAGGGCCCGCCCGGCGCCGGAAAGACCTACCTGGCCGCCCAGCTCATCACCCACCTGGCCCGCCAGGGCCGCAACGTGGGTGTGTGCTCCACCAGCCACAAGGCCGTGGAGAACGTCATGGGCGCCGCCCTGCGCGCCGCCGAACAGGCCGGGGTGTCCCTGGCCGCCGCCAAACGCGCCAAGGGCCGCGGCAAGGACGCCGTCGACCCCGACCTGCCCTGGGACCAGCCCACCAGCCCCCAGGCGCTGATGGGCTGGCGCGCCAAGCGCACCGCCGACAACCAGCCCGTCCTGATCGGCGGCACCGCCTGGGCCCTGTCCAACGCCGCGATGATCGCCGACCCCCTGGACGTGCTCATCATCGACGAGGCCGGCCAGTTCGCCCTGGCCGACACCCTCGCGGTCTCCGCCGCCGCCCACAACCTCGTCCTGCTCGGCGACCCCCAGCAGCTGCCCCAGGTCGTCCAGGGCACCCACGGCGAGGGCGCCGACGCCTCCGCCCTGCAGCACCTCATGGCCGGACGCCAGATCATCGACCCCGCCCGCGGCTACTTCCTGGACCAGACCCGCCGCATGCACCCCGACGTGTGCGCGACCGTCTCGGCCCTGTCCTACCAGGGCCGCCTGCACGCCCACCCCTCCACCGCCGAACGCGCCCTGTCCGCCCTGGACCCCGGCGTGTACACCCTGCCCGTCACCCACCACGGCCGCACCACCCACAGTCCCGAGGAGGTCGAGGCCGTCGTCGCGATCGCCACCCGCCTGGTCCAGGACAAGCTCACCCCCGGCCCCGGCCTGGAGCCGCGACCCCTGACCGGCGAGGACATCCTGGTGGTGGCCCCCTACAACCTCCAGGTGCGCGCCCTGCGCAGAGCCCTGGCCGCCGCGGCCCGCACCGACCCCGCACTGGAGGGGGTGCGGGTGGGCACCGTCGACCGCTTCCAGGGACAGGAGGCCGCCGCCGTCATCTGCTCGATGACCACCTCCAACGCTGCAGAGGCCAGCCGCGGCACCGCGTTCGTCCTGGACCGCAACCGCCTCAACGTCGCCCTCTCGCGCGCCCAGCTCCTGGCGGCCGTGGTCCACTCGCCCGACCTGCTCACCACGGCCCCGCGCAGCATCGACGAACTCCGGCTGCTGGCCTCCTTCACCGGCCTGGTCGGGGGCGCCCGCCCCTGGCCCCCCACGCCCTGAGGGCCCGCCCTCGGGTTTCGGACGCCCCCCAGGTGGAGTACGTTTTACACAGCACCGCACTCGACCCGGCGCGCCCGCGCCCGGGCGGATGCGGGCCGTCCCCGACGGACCCACCCACCCCGCGCCCCCGGGCCCGGGCATGCCCCCGTCCGTCGACGCCCTGGCCCGCCGCCCCGTTCTCGAAAGGCACCACGGCCCCCGTGTCTGACCGTCCCTCCGCCCCCGGCGGTGGCCGCAACACCAGCCACCCCACCGGCATCCGCGTCGTCGTCGCCGTCCTCGCCCTGTTCGCCCTGGTGTTGGGGCCCGTGGGCTACCTGATGGGCGTCGACGCCCACTCCCACGCCGGCTCGGCGGCCGAGTGGTTCACCCTCGCCTTCGGCGCCGCCGTCGGCATCCCCCTGCTGGCCGCCGCCGTGGCCACCGTCGCCGGGGACCGCAGAGCCGCCCTGTGGGCACTGGCACTGCTCGCCTGGCCCGTGGTGTTCGTGTCGGCCATCCACCTGACCCCGCTGGGCGGGTAGGCTCCGACTTCCCGGCCGCGCCCGCCCGCGAGGACCCCGGGCCGGGTGCGGCGACCAGCGAACCCACCCCACCAAGGACAGGCGCGTGTCACCCAAGAAACGCAAACGCCGCAAGGACCGGCCCACCGCCCCCGTGTCCGCCGCCGCCCCCCGCACGCGGGAGGCCGACGCGCCCCCGGCGCGCACCGAGGGCAGGATCAGCCGCACCCCGGTGGTCGTGGCCGACCCGCCCGACCGCAGGATCACCCTGCTGTGGGTGGTGCTGACCCTGGTGTGGGCCCTGGGCACCTTCCTGGCCCTGGCCAACCTGCTGTTCACGGCCATGGACCTGCAGGACGCCGCCGTGGCCGCGGCCGACCCCACCGCCCCGGCGCCGCAGGAGGCGATGGACGCGGTCGGCAACGCCCTGGTGTGGGTCCTGGTCCTGGCCCTGGGCGTCCCGGCGGGCGGCGCCGTCACCGCCCTGGTGCTGCGCCGCAGGATCGCCGCGATCGGGTTCACGGCCGCCCTGGTCCTGTCCGCGGCGCCCCTGCTGTGGGTCATGCCGCCCGCCGAGCTGTGGGACGCCCTGCGCGCCCACTTCGGCGGCTGAGCCGTGGCCCCCGCCACACCGCACCCGCGCGCGGGACCGGACCGGCGGCGCTGAGGACACCCGGCACACCAGCCACCACCCCCGCACGCCCCCGTGCGTCGCGGTGCCGCCCGCACCCGCGCCTGGGCCATCATGGATAACCGTGAACACACCCACCCCCTCCCAGGACCCCGAACCGGCCGACGAGGCCGCCCTGCCCGCGACCGTGCGCGCCCGCCTGGAGCGCGTCACCCACAGCGTCCTGGTGGACACCCGCGCCCTGGCCCGGGTCCGCGAGCGCTTCGACGACGAACAGGCCCGCGCCCTGGGCCGGTACCTGGCCAGCGCCCAGTCGCCCAACACCCTGCGCGCCTACCGCGCCGACTGGACCTCCTTCACCGCCTGGTGCCTGGCCGAGCACCGCCAGTCGCTCCCGGCCGACCCGGTCGACGTGGCCGTCTACCTGGCCGCCTGCGCCCAGGCCCGCACCGGGGACGGCTCCGGGTGGGCGCTGGCCCCCTCCAGCATCGAACGGCGCTCCGCGGCCATCGCCGCCGTCCACGGCGCCCACGGCCTGGAGACGCCCACCCGCGCCGAGGTGGTCCGGATGACGCTGCGCGGCATCCGCCGCACCCGCAGGAGCCGGCCGCGCCGCAAGGACCCGGTGGTGCTCTCCACACTGGAGTCCCTGCTCGCGGTGCGCCCCGCCGACGGCTTCCCCGGCGGGGTCTGCCGCCGCAGGGACACGGTGCTGCTGCTGACCGGGTTCGCCGGTGCGCTGCGCCGCGCCGAGCTGGCCGCGCTCACCTTCGACGACGTGGCGGTGCGCACCGACGCCTCCACCGGCACCCCGGCCCTGGTGGTGCGGCTGGGCTCGACCAAGACCGACCAGGAGGGGCGCCACGGCCAGGTCGTGGCGCTGCCCCGGGGCCGCCACCGCCACACCTGCCCGGTGTGCGCGCTGGCCGACTGGTCCCAGGTGCTGGAGGCGCGCCGCGACGGCGGGCCGCAGGCGGTGCGGGCCCTGGTGGAGGGGACGGCGGCCACGGCCTCGCCGGCGCACCGGTGCCAGGGCTGGCGGGGCACCGACCTGGCCGACGGCTCCGAGCGCCCGCTGCTGCCCACGGTCACCCGGCACGGCCGGGTGGGGGAGCGGGCGATGTCGGGGCGGGCGGTGAACGAGCTGGTCAAACGCTACGCCGAGCGGGCCGGTCTGGACCCCGACGACTTCGGGGGCCACTCCCTGAGGGCGGGGTTCGCCACCCAGGCGGCCCTGGGCGGGGCCACCGACCGCGAGATCATGCGCCAGGGCCGGTGGACCAACCCGCGCACCGTGCACGACTACATCCGCACCGCCAACCCGCTGGAGGACAACGCGGTCACACGACTGGGGCTGTGAGCCTCCCGGGGCCCTTACGCCCCTGGCGTCTCAAAACGTCAACAAACCCACCAGCAGCACATGAAATCACCCGTTAAAGTGCGATCCTTCCCTGATGAGACATTAGGTTGGTTGCGTAAGAAAGGGGACGGACCCATGGTCGACGAGTTTCGCAGGGCGTTCCAGCAGCTGATCGACGCCTCAGTCGCCACGGACCCCCGCCACTTCCCCCCGGCGGTGCACACGGTCTACGTACTCGCCTCCCGCATCCCCGCCTCCGAGCGCGAACTCGCCCTGGAGGCCCTGGCCCCCCTCCTCTCCGGGGACCACGCCGCCCCCGGCATCATCGCCGACCTGTCGGTGGTCGCCGGAGCCCTCGTCGAGATGGGCACCGACCCCGGCCCCACCGGCCCCGAGGTCCTGCACCGCCTGCGCACCATGGGCAAGGGCGCCATCGTCTTCGTCCGCGCCTGGGAGCGCACCGGCGGCGGCCCGCCCCCCGACCCCGACTCCGTGACCGCCGACGCCGAGGCCCGCGTGGCCGCCGAACTCGGCACCGACGCCCCCAACGCCACCATGTGCTGGTGGACCATCCGCCGCCACGGCCTGGCCGCCCGCACCATGCTCGGCGAGGCCTCCGTGCGCGCCCTGGTACGCCGCACACCCTCCCTGCACGCCGAACTCATGGCCATCGCCAACCAGCTCAGCGACCTGCTCAACGAGTTCGACGAGGTCCGCGCCCTGCTGCGCATGACCGAGGCCACCAGCGCCCTGGTCATGGACCGCCACTCCCAGCGCGCCTTCCGCGTCCTCTTCGACGGCATCGGCGACAACTTCCAGCTCCACACCCTGCTCGCCGACGCCCTCGTCGGCCCCCGCGGCCAGGGGCTGGCCGGGGACCCGCCCGACCCGCGCTGGGTCGCCGCCTTCCGCGACAGCGACCCCGACCCCGCCGCCCAGACCGTGCGCGGCTGGTGGAACCTGGTCGCCCACGACGGCACCTGGGTCTGGAACGAGGGCGTGCCCGCCGAGATCCCCACCGTCGACGGCGAACCCGTCCTGGTCCTGGACGAACAGCCCTACCCCCGCTCCTGGAACGCCGGACGGCGCCACCCCCAGGTCCGCGGATGGCTGGAGGTGGAGTCCGAACTGCCCCGGGAGGAGGCCGCCCTGTGGTGGAAGCGCGTCGCCCCGGCCGAACCCGCCATCCCCAGCGACGACGAGGGCGAGCACACCCCCATCCCCGAACCCGTCCTGGCCGTGGACGAACCCGAGCCCGGGCGCGTGCGCGGCTTCCTGGCCGAGGAGGCGCCCGCACCGGCCCCGACCCCCGCCGCACCCCCGGCCGAACCGTGGACCGAGCCCTTCCCCGTGCCGCCCCTGCCGACGCCGGACACCCGGCCCCCGGCCGGGCCGCGCCCTGCGGAGCCCGCACCGCCCACACCGTCCGCCGACCCCGCGCCCGAGCCCCCCGGCCGGGCCGGCCGGCGCCCCGGGACCCCCGGCACCGGGATCCTGCCGCCCCTGCCGCCCGGGGTGTCCAAGAGCGCCAACTGGGGACCCACCTGGCGCTGACCCGCGCCCGGCTCACCGCGCCGGGCGGGCCCCGCTCCGGCACACCGGCCCCCCGAGGGGGGAGGGGCACGGCTCCGCACCCGCCGGGGGAGTGCGCACCCGCCGCCGGACCGCGCCGCACCGGGAACGCCCCCGGACC
>NZ_JBSHDN010000015.1:6607-61491 GCF_053616335.1 Nocardiopsis sp. NPDC055824 | reverse complement strand
CCGCCCCTTCTTCGTCCTCGGAACCGGCCGGGTTCAGCTCCCGCCGGAGGCCGTCTCCGCGGGGGCCGCCGCGACGGCGCCGGAGGCGAGCAGCTGGCGGCGGCGGGCCTCGAACCTGCGCGTGTCCTTCCACAGCCGCAGGACCAGGACGACCTCGAAGAGGGCGAGCGCCAGGACGGAGAACACCGCGGTCGGGATGATCAGGCTGTTCAGCGGCGTGAACAGGGCGACCACGACGGTCATCGGGGCCACCACGCACAGGAACATCTCGAACTCGATGCCGCTGAACAGGTGGGGCCGCACCCTGTTCCGGAGCAGGAAGTCGCGCACACGCGGGTAGAAGCCGGTCGGGGCCGGGGCGTCCGGGCGCGCGGGGGCGTCCGCCATCTCGTCGTCCTCCGGGTCCCCGTCGCCCAGGCCCGCCGCGGGCTGTCCCGGCCGCGTCTCGCCCGAGAGCTCCGCGATGGTCTGGTGCATGGCCCGGCGGGTCTTGGCGACCTGGGAGCCGTTGAGGTAGCGCAGCAGGTCGAAGAAGACCACGACCGGCGCGACGATCAGGTAGGCGGCGTTCCCGGTGACCGCCCACTGGGTGACGAGGAGCGCCATGACGCAGCCGAAGAACCGGATGCGGTCGAACACGAAGTCGACCCAGCTGCCGAAGACCGAGCCGTTGCCCTTGAGGCGGGCGATCTTGCCGTCCATGCAGTCCAGCACGAAGCTGAGGTGGAACAGCAGCCCGCCCAGCACCAGCCAGCCCCAACCGGTCCCCTCGACGAAGGCCGGGGCGACGAAGCAGAGGGCGGAGAGCAGACCGAGGACGCCGGCGCCCAGCGTCAGCTGGTTGGGGGTGATGCCGGTGCGGTTCGCGGTCCAGACCACGAGACGCCCTGCGAGGGGATCGACCAGGAAGACCGTCCACCAGGCGTCCTTCGCCTTGTAGGTCTCTTCCTTGACTTGCGCGAACGTGAAACGCGGCATGCGGGCTCTCCAGGAGGGCACACTCCCCCCGGAGCCCCGGCCGCTCCACCGTTCAACGAAGCGCTGACCAGGGCAGGGGAGAGGGCTGTATCGGCGGGAATCGAGTCATCATGCCAGATCGAGGGTCGTCCGACCTAATCGGTGACGGCATACTTGACTGGTAAGAGGGGGATCAACAGGCGGCCGTGTGCGGGAGCAGCGGATGGTCCACCCCCTTCGGTCTCGACCGAGGTAGAGGCATTGCGTTTTCTCAACGACCAGGTCCCGCAGCAGGACCTGACCTACAGCGACGTGTTCATGGTCCCGAACCGGAGCGCGGTGGGCTCCCGGCTCAGCGTGGACCTGTCGTCCCCGGACGGCACCGGCACCACCATCCCCCTGGTCGTGGCGAACATGACGGCGGTCGCCGGGCGCCGCATGGCCGAGACCGTCGCCCGGCGCGGCGGCATCGCGGTCATCCCGCAGGACATTCCCATCGAGGTGGTGTCCGACGTCGTCTCCTGGACCAAGCAGCGGCACCTGGTGCACGACACCGCCATCACCCTCAACCCGACCAGCACCGTCGGCGAGGCCCTCAACCTGCTGCCCAAGCGGGCGCACAACGCCGTGATCGTGATCGACGGGGCCCGCCGCCCCGTCGGCGTGGTGACCGAGGCCGACTGCGCGGGCGTGGACCGCTTCGCGCAGCTGCGCGACGTGATGTCCGCGGAGCTGCTGACCATCCCCGCGGACACCGAGCCGCAGGAGGCCTTCGGGAGGCTGCACGACTTCCGCCACCGGCTCGCGCCGGTCGTGGACGGGGAGGGCGCCCTGGTCGGCGTGCTCACGCGAACGGGCGCGCTGCGCTCCACCCTGTACACGCCCGCCGTGGACGCGGGGGGCCGCCTGCGCGTGGCCGCCGCCGTCGGCATCAACGGGGACGTGGCGGGCAAGGCCGCCGACCTGCTGGCGGCCGGCGCCGACACCCTGGTCATCGACACCGCGCACGGCCACCAGGAGAAGATGCTCTCCGCCATCGCCACGGTCCGCGCCCTCGCGCCGAAGGTGCCGATCGTGGCCGGCAACATCGTCACCGCCCGGGGCACCCGCGACCTCATCGAGGCGGGCGCCGACATCGTCAAGGTCGGCGTGGGCCCGGGCGCGATGTGCACCACCCGCATGATGACGGCCGTCGGCCGGCCCCAGTTCTCCGCCGTCCTGGAGTGCGCCGAGGCCGCGGCCGACCTGGGCAAGCACGTGTGGGCGGACGGCGGCGTGCGCCACCCGCGCGACGTGGCCCTCGCCCTGGCCGCGGGCGCGTCCAACGTGATGGTGGGCTCCTGGTTCGCCGGGACCTACGAGTCCCCGGGCGACGTGATGCGCGACGCCGAGGGCAGGCAGTACAAGGAGAGCTTCGGCATGGCGTCGGCCCGCGCGGTCCGCCTGCGCACCGCCGACGACTCCCCGTTCGAGCGGGCGCGCAAGGCCCTGTTCGAGGAGGGGATCTCCACGGGCCGCATGTACCTGGACCCGGAGCGGCCCAGCGTGGAGGACCTGATCGACCAGATCATCGCGGGCGTGCGCAGCTCGATGACGTACGCGGGGGCCACGTCGCTGGCGGAGTTCCGCGAGCGGGCCGTGGTGGGCGTGCAGAGCGCCGCCGGGTACAACGAGGGGCGCCCGGTTCCCACCAGCTGGTAGCCCGGACGCCCGGGGGCGCGCGGACGCACGCCCCACGGGCGGGGCGGTCCGCACCGCCGTTCCGACGGCCCGCGCGAGCCTCCGTCCGCGTCCCCTCGCGGGGGCGCCCCCGGCGCGGCCTACCCCTTGGCGGCGAGGACCGCCTTGCGGTGCTCGCCGCACAGCCGGTCGGCGTGCCTGACCGGCTCGGGGACGCGGTACTTCGGCGACAGGCGCAGCACCAGCTCGGCCGAGCCCTCCAGGTCCACGCGGTGCCCCACGGACACGTAGACGGGCTTGACGCCGGCGCGGGTGCGCAGGACGCGCCCGATCACCTCCGCGCCCTCCCGGGCCAGCGCGGGCGAGTCGGGGACCACCTCGGAGCGTCCCGCCACCATGGGCGTCCACGACCCGCGCTCGTTCCCCGGCACGGAGTGCTTGCCGTACAGCACGGACTTGGCCGACCCGACCACCGGCAGGTCCAGCAGGACCCCCAGGTGGGAGGCGATCCCGAAGCGGCGCGGATGCGCCATCCCGAACCCGTCGCACAGGTACACGTCGGGGGTCGTCCGCAGCGCGCCCAGGGCCTCCAGGACGGGCGGCAGCTCGCGGAAGCCGAACAGCCCGGAGATGTAGGGGAACGTGGGCTCGGAGGAGATCGCGACGGACTCCACGACCTCCAGGGTCTGCACGTCCAGGATCACGGCCGCCGCCGACAGCGCGGAGTTGTCCGTGGCGTAGCTGACGTCCAGCCCGGCCACCAGCCGCACCGCGTCCACGTCCAGCGGCTCGACGCGCACGCGGTCCGCCAGCACGCGTTGGCGCGCGACGGCCTCCTTGGGGTCGTCTGGCCAGTTCTCGGGGTCGTCCAGCACCCGCGCGACCCGTTCGGCGATCTCCGACACCGTGTTCCCCCGTTCTCGCGGTTCCGATCGGTCCACCCGTCCAACCGTACGCGCACCGGGGTGCGGGCGCGCGCCGGGACGGCACGGCCCCGGCTCAGTCCCGGGGCGGCCCGGGGGCCTCGAAACGCTCGCCGTTCGCGGGGACGCCGACCCCCCGCCAGGTGAAGGGAACGCCCCGGGCGCGGTTCGGGTCGGCCCGGTCCATCAGCTGGAAGTGCAGGTGCGGCTCGGTGGTGTTGCCGGAGTTGCCGCACAGGGCGAGCGTCCGGCCCGCCCGGACGCGGTCGCCCTCGCGCACCCTGAGCGAACCGCGCTGCACGTGGGCGTAGAGGGCGAAGACGCCGCCCCCCAGGTCGAGCACCACGTGGTTGCCGATCACGGGTCCCGCCCCGCCGAGGCTGCGCACCGTCCCCTCGGCGAACAGGTAGGCGAGCGCCGGGTAGGAGTTGCGGCTCAGGTGGTCGCGACGGCGGTCGCAGGCGCGGACGACCACGGCGTCCGCCACGGCCAGCAGGGGTTCCCCGAAGGCCGGGAAGTCCCGGTTCCCCCGGACCGGGGGCCACCAGCCGAAGGCCGGGCGCTCCTCGGAGTCCTTCAGGACGTCGATCGCGTACTCCTGGCCGTAGGCGCGGGTGCCGTGGCTGGGGACGCGGTCCGCCGGGCTGTTCAGGGCGGTCCAGGCCCCGGCGACCGGCGGCGCCACCTCGACCGCGCGCGGGGGCGGCCCCCCGCGCGCCAGGCGGCCGAACAGCAGGTTCAGCGCCGCGAGCACTCCGAAAGCCGCCAGGGCGGCCACGTTCCACCACCCGGAGAGGTCGAGGAGCTCCCGGGCCAGGACCACCCCCAGCAGCGCCGCACCGCTCCACAGGAACAGGAGCGAGCACACTCCGGCCGCCGTCCGCATGGCATCCCTCCTCCGGGCGGCACGGGACCGCCCCTCATTTTTCCATAGTTTACGTACATACGGAATTACACACAAACTCGTCTCCGACCCCGTGCGAAGCGGCCGCCGGGCGCGTCGCGCTGTGCGACACCCCACAGCGGCGGATGCTCGGACAGGGACCCCGGGCGCAGTAGCGTGGAGCCGCTGGTTTTGCACTGACTGGTCAGTTTAAAAAGTGGGGAGCGCAGATATGCGTCGGGCCACCGGAGCGCGCGTCCAGGCCGAGGGCGTCACGCTCGCCACACGCGAGGGCCCCGTCTACACCGGGGTCGGCTTCGTCGCCCGGCCCGGCACGCTCACGGTCTTCCAGGCCGACTCGGGCGGCGGTCGCAGCGCGCTGCTCCTGACCCTGACCGGCAGGATGAGGCCGTCGGAGGGAACCGTGTACGTGGACGGCCACGAGCTGCCCCGCCGGGCCCGCCGGGTCCGCCGGATCAGCTCGCTCGGACTGATGGAGGACGTCAACGCCCTCGACGACCGCCTCCGGGTGCGCGAACACCTCTCGGAGGGCCTGCTCCTGCGGATGCGGCCCGCCGCGAGGGGGCTGGCCGACGAGGCCATGGAGGCCGCCGACCTCGGGGAGCTGGATCGCCGCACCATGGTCAAGGACCTGTCCATGCTCGAACGGCGCCGCCTGGGCGTCGCCCTGGCCCTCCTCGCCGAGCCCCGGCTCCTGGCCGTGGACGACGTGGACGGCGGCCTGAACGGCGAGCACCAGGCCGCCATGTGGCGCACCCTCGAACGCCTCGCCGGGGAAGGGCCCACGGTGATCGCCACCTGCGCCGACGCCGACGCGCTGGACCGGGTCGCCGGACCGGACACCCAGGGCCCCGTCCCGATCCGGCAGGACCCCGCGCACGGGCCGGACGACCCGGCGGAGCACGAGGGCGGCGCGGACACCGGCCCCGCCCGGGCGCGCATCGACGACCTCCTCGACCGCGGGAAGGACGGTGACGGCAGTGAACAGGCATAAGAGGGGCAGACCGCGCATGCGGCCCTTCGCCGTGCCCCGGCTCGGGCTGCTCACCGTGCGCTCCTTCCTGCGCTCCCCGCTGCCCGCGGCCGCGCTGGCGGCGCTCGTGCTCATCCCGCTGCTCTACTCCGGCATGTACCTGTGGTCCTTCTGGGACCCGTTCGGCAGGATGCAGCACCTGCCGGTGGCGCTCGTCAACGAGGACCGGCCCGTGGAGGTGGACGGCCGGGAGATGGACGCCGGCGGCGAGCTCACCGACACGCTCCTGGAGCGCGGGGACCTCGACTGGCGCCCGGTCGGCGCGGAGGAGGCCGCGCGCGGGGTCGCCGACGGGGACTACTACGTCTCCCTCACCATCCCCTCGCACTTCAGCGAGGACCTGTCCTCGCCCTCCCGGGACCGGGAGGCGCCGGTCCAGGCCATGCTGGAGGCGCACTACAACGACTCCAACAGCTTCATCGTGCGCCAGTTGGCGGGGAGCGCGTTCAAGGAGGTCCGCGACGCCGCCGCGGCGTCGGCGATCAGCGACTACCTGGACGAGATCTTCGTGGGGTTCAACGAGATCCACGGCAGGACCGAGGAGGCGGCCGAGGGCGCCGACGAGCTGTCCGGCGGCGCGGACAGCGCCGAGGAGGGGGCCGGTGAGCTGTCGACGGGCGTGGACGACGCCCACACCGGGGCCGGATCGCTGAGCAGCGGCCTGGACGAGCTGTACACGGGCTCCCGGTCCCTGGCCGCGGGCGCCGGCACCGCGTCCGAGGAGGTCTCCACCCAGGTGGAGAAGCTGGACGAGCTGGCCGACGAATGGCTTCCCCAGCTGGAGGAGGACATCCCCGCGATCCAGGAGCGCGCCGACACCGCCGCCGAGGTCACCGGCGCCCTGTCCACGGCCCTGGAGGAGCTGCCCGAGGAGATCGACACCGCCGGGCTCTCCGAGGTCGACGCCCGGCTGGCCGCCTTCCTCCGGGAGAACCCCGGCCTGGAGACCGAGAACCCGGATCTGTACACGCTGCTGCGCGACCTCCAGGGGGCCATGGACACCGCCCTGTCCGTCGCCGGGTACGTCGACGGGAACAGGGACGACATCGGGTCGGCCGCCGAGGAGGCCGCCGCCCTCAGCGAGCGCGCGGCCGCGCTCTCCGAGGACCTTCCCGACATGGTGGACCGGGCGGAGGAGGCCCGAGACAAGGTCGACGAGCTCGACGAGGGGCTGGCCGAACTCGCCGAGGGCTCCGCGGCCCTGCGGGACGGGCTGGCGGACGCCTCCGAGGGCGCCTCGGAGCTGGATTCCGGCCTGGGCCTGCTCAGCGGCGGCGCGGGCGACCTCCACGAGGGGCTGGGCCAGCTGGCGTCGGGGTCCGGAGAACTCGCCGAGGGGCTCGACGAGGGCGCAGGGGAGATCCCCACCTACTCCGACCGGGGCCGGTCCGACGCGTCCGCCGTGATGAGCGAGCCGATCCGGCTGGACAGCGAGATCTCCAACGAGGCCCCGAACTACGGGACGGGGTTCGCCCCGTTCTTCGTCCCGCTGTCCCTGTGGGTGGGGGCGATGGTGGTGTTCATGGTGCTGCCCGCGCTGTCCTCGCGGGCCCTGGCGTCCTCGGCCCCGTCGTGGCGGGTCGCCCTGGCGGGCCGGGTCGTCCCGCTGCTGCTCGGCGTGGGCCAGGTGGCGGTCACCCTGGGCGCGCTGCACCTGTTCCTGGGGCTGGAGGCCCGGAACTGGCCCCTGCTCGTCGCGTTCCTGGTGCTGACCTCGGTCGCGTTCACCGCCGTCGTGCAGTACCTCAACGTGCGGTTCGGGGCCGCGGGAAGGGTCGTCGCCCTCGCCCTCCTGGTGCTCCAGCTGACGTCGGCGGGCGGCACGTACCCGATCGAGACCAGCCCGGCGTTCTTCCAGGCCGTCGGCCCCTACCTGCCGCTGCACTGGGGCGTGACGGCGATGCGCGTCCTGCTCGGGGGCGGGGACCCGGACCTCGTGTGGAGCGCCTTCGGGGTGATGGGCCTGTGGCTGGTGGTACCGCTGCTCCTCACGTGGCTGGCAGTGGAGCGCAAGCGGGTGTGGACGATGTCCTCCCTCTACCCCGCGCTGAAGCTGTGACGGCCCGCCGTGGCGCGACCGGCGCCGGCAGCGGCAGAATGGACCGGATGAGCACGAGCACCGAACGGCCGAGGAGCGGTCGCCGAGAGGCGACCCGGCACCGCCTGTTCGAGGCGGCCGTGGGCCTGATATCCGAACAGGGCTACGGCGCCACGACCGTGGACGAGATCGCCGAGCGCGCGGGGGTCGCCAAGGGCACCGTCTACTACAACTTCGGCGGGAAGAGCGAGCTGTACACGGCGCTGATGGAGTGGGGGGTGTCCCGGCTCGCCGACACGCTGAAGGACGCGGCGCCCCCCTCCGCCCCGCCCGCCGAGGCGCTCACCGCGGTCCTGCGCGCGGGGGTGGTGTTCATCGGCGAGCACGAGGCGCTCGCCCGGCTCCTGATGGCCGAGGCCTGGCGGACCAACCAGGCCTGGTACGCCACCGTCCGCCAGATCCGCACCGAGGCGATCGGGGTCATCTCCGGCCAGCTGGAACGGCTGGCCGCGGAGGGGGCCCTTCGACAGGGGGTGGACACGGGGCTCGCGGGATCCGCCCTGTTCGGCATGGTGGTCACCGTGGCCCTGGACTGGCGTACCCTCCAACCGGAAAGGCCGGTCGAGGAGATCCACGCGACCCTGGCCCACATGACCGACGGCCTGGTCGGCGCATCGTCGTCCGCACCGGAGCACGCCTGAGAGGACGCCCCCGTGGCCGACCTGTACCCCCTGCTCCCCTTCCTGGCCGGGGCCGTGATCCTCTGGATCGTCGCCCGGGACACGCGCCTCGAACTGCGGCTCGTCCGCCACGGCATGCGCGCCAAGGGCCGGGTGATCGGCTACAACGAGACCTCGACCGCCTCGCGCATGATCGTGCAGTTCCGTACCGAGGACGGGCAGGAGGTGCACGCCGAGCACGAGAACACCGGGTGGACGGCCTCCCGCGCCGGGGAGATCGTGACGGTGGCCTACGACCCGGACGAGCCCGCCAGGGCGCGCATCGTGTCCGCGCCGTGGCTGAGCCACTGGGTGCGGGGGCTGTTCGGCGGGCTGGGCGCGATCCTGATGCTCACCGGCCTCCTCCTGGGCTACCTCGCCTGGCGCTAGACCGGCTCCCGCGGGGGCCGGGCGGGGCCGGCGGAGGCTCCGGCCTGGGCCTGGGCCTGCGCCCGGGGCTCGGAGTAGCGGACCAGCCGTGAGGGCAGCCCGCCGTCGAGGCTGGAACGGGTGCGCACGCGCACCCCGCACACCAGGTCGGCCAGGCCCGCCCGGTCGGGCCGGACCAGGGCGGTGCACGCGTGCAGCGCGGCCACGGCGAGAGCGGCCCAGGGCAGGCCCAGGGCGACGAGCACGGCGACCGGGGCCTGGAGCAGGAGGGTGCGCAGGAGGACCCGCCACCGGGACGCGGGGCGGGGGCTCCCCCGTTCCCCGAGGGCCAGCCCGACGGCGGCCGGGCCCGGCGTGGCGCGGTCGCTCCGCAGCTGGGGCAGGAGGACGGCGCACACGAGGGCCAGGCCCAGGAGCGCGACCTCCCCGGTCCGCCCCCCTGCGAGGGGAAGCACGACGCCGTAGGCGTGCAGCAGTGCGGTCACGGCCGACGCCCCGAACCACCACAGGCCGAGGTCGATCAGGGCCCCCGTCATGCGCCGGTCGAGTGCGGGGTCGACGCGGTCGGGCACCGCGGCGGGCCATCCCCGGGCGGGGCCGCCTGGCCACAGGGGCAGGAGCCGGCGGGCGGCCGTCCATCCGGCCAGGGTCCCCACGACGCCCAGGGCGACCAGCAGGGCCGAGGCGGGCGCATAGGCGCACGGGTACAGGCCGAGCACGCCGGTCGCGCGCACCGCGGCGACGGAGGCGGCGAGCGCCGCCCCGATCACGAGGGTCTCCACCGCTCCCCGGCGGAAGCGGTGGCGGGCCAGGAGGCCGACCGCCGTGAAGAGTCCGAGGGCGAGGGCGGCGTCCCACGCCGTGTGCGGCGGGCCGCTGCCCGCGGAGCCGTTCCCGGTGCACAGGCCGTCGGCGGACGCGGGCAGGGGCCAGACCGCGTAGGCCGCGAGGGCGACCCCCGTGACCAGGGCGGCCGTCGTGAGGCGGCCCGGCAGCCCGTGCGGCCGCCCGTAGCGCCGGTGCTGCCCGCGCAGGTACAGCGCGGCGCCGGCGACCACCAGCAGCGGCACGACGGCGAGCGCCACCTCGACGGCGGCCTGTCCCCCGCCGAACGGTCGACCCATGGTGCTTCCCCCCGTGCTCCGGCGGGCGCGGTGTCCCGGCGCCCCGCTCCCCCGTCCGCGCGGCCGTTCCCGCCCCGGGGACGCAACGCTAGTACGCTCTGTCGTCGGGCGGGGACCGAACCTCCGACTTCGTCCGCCGTTCCGCCCGGCTCCCGGGGCGCCTCCACCGCTCCGGCCCGGGAGGCCCGGGAACGTCACGCGAAGCAGGGTGGCCGCGCACTCTCCGCCATATGTGACGTTTGTCCCATTGTCACCATTTATTCACAGCAGGCAACACGAGCACCTCCGGCCGGAGGGTGGACATTCTCGGCCTTCATGGCAGACTGCCTTCACCAACCCGGATATTTCGGCGCTTCACGTGCGAGATACGATCCCCAACGCCGAAAAGCCGCGTTTGTGGTTACCCTGCGGTACGTCCCGCGTCCAGGGCCCCGACGGACGCCGCCCGCGGGGCAGGAGGCCGCGCGCACGCGGGCCGCGAGGTGCCGCCCCGGCGGAACCCGGCCCCCCGGGGCCCCGCACCGCAACCCCAGACCGAAGACGCGGATCGACAGGAGAACCGTGCAGGCAGTACCGAAGCGACGCGGACGGACGATCACCGCCCGTATTCGCGCAATGGTCATGATCCCCACCACCGCGCTCTTCGCGCTCTGGCTGATCCTCACCATCGCCCTGACCGGCGACGCCGTCGTCCAGCTGATCCGCGCCCGGGCCACCGAGGACCTGGTGACCCCCGCCGCGGTCGGCCTCGTGGACGTGATGCAGGAGCGGTCCCAGTCGATCGCCTACATCGAGAACCCCGGGGACGAGCAGCTGACGGGCGACCTCGCCGAGGCCCGCGAACGCACCGACGGCACCATGGGCGTGGTCATCGGGGAGCTGATCGGCTTCGCCGACCTCGCCCCCGGCGAGGGCGGCCACCACATCCGCATGCTGCACGAGCAGTACGAGGAGATCGGCGCGCTCCGCGAGGCGATCGACTCCGGGGACGCCTCGCGCCAGGACGTCCTCGACTACTACAACGAACTCGTCCTGCACGGCGCCGACAGCTTCGACAGCCAGGCCCGCAGGGGGATGGCGGGCGACTCGACCAGCCCCTCCTTCACGGCCGTGTACATGTTCCGGACCGTCGACGTCTTCGCGCGGTCCGACGCCCAGATCGCCCGCGCCTTCGCCTCCGACGAGCTGACCGCGGACGACCAGCGCGAGTTCACCGAGCTGGTCGGCGCCTACCGGAACCTCCTCGAGGGCAACGGCCACTACCTGGAGGGCGAGGGCCAGGAGGAGCGTCTGCGGGCCGTGCTGGAGGGCCCCGAGTACGCGCGGCTCCTGGAGATGCAGCAGGAGATCATCGACCGCCGGATCTCGACGGAGACGGTCACCGACCCGGTCACCCTGGTGCCCGGCGAGGTCGAGGACCTCGCCATGCCCGTGGACCAGGACGCGTGGCGGGCCGACTACGACCACGTCCTGGCCGAGCTCACCGCGCTGGGCGCCGACGAGGCCATGCACGCGGCCTCCCTCACCCGGGAGTCCGCCAACCAGGCCGTCCTCCTGGCCGTCGGGGGCAGCCTCGGCGTCGCCGCCGTCATCCTGGGCGCCTTCCTGCTGGCCCGCCGCTCCTCGCGCGTCCTCACCGAGCGCCTGCTGCGCCTGCGCGACGACTCCAACGACCTCGTCGAGAACCGGCTCCCCGACCTCATGCGCCGCCTGCACGACGGCGAGCGCGTGGACACCGACACCTCCTTGGCCGACCTCCGCACCACCGACGACGAGATCGGCGACGTCGCCCGGGCGTTCAACGCCGCCCAGCGCGCCGCCATCGACGAGGCGGTGCAGCAGACCGAGCTGCGCCAGGGCGTCAACCGCGTCTTCCTCAACATCGCGCACCGCAGCCAGACGCTGGTCCACCGCCAGCTCCGCCTGCTGGACAAGATGGAGCGCGAGCAGGAGGACCCGGACCAGCTGGCCCAGCTGTTCAAGCTCGACCACCTGGCCACCCGGTCGCGCCGCAACGCGGAGAACCTGCTCATCCTCGGCGGCGAGGCCCCGGGCCGTACATGGCACCGGCCGATGCCGCTGATCGACGTGCTGCGCGGCGCCATCTCCGAGTCCGGCGACTACACGCGCGTCAAGCGCGACCGGATCGCCCGCGTCCACCTCAACGGGCCGGCCGTCGCCGACGTCATCCACCTGGTCGCGGAGCTGGTCGACAACGCCGCCATGTTCTCGCCGCCGCACACGCAGGTGCGCCTGAGCAGCGACGACGTGCCCAACGGGGTGACGATCGAGATCGAGGACCGGGGCCTCGGCATGACCGAGAGCGAGTTCGCCTCCGCGAACGCGCTCCTGGCCAGCCCGCCCGAGTTCGACGTGATGCGCCTGAACGAGAAGATGCGCCTCGGCCTCTTCGTCGTCTCGCACCTGGCCCACCGCCACGGCATCAAGGTGCACCTGCGCCCGTCGCCGTACGGGGGCGTGCAGGCGATCGTCCTGCTCCCGCACGAGCTGATCTCCGGAGACCGCACCCCGCTGCCCTCCTCCGAGTCCTCCGGCGAGGACATCTGGGAGGTGCGGGAGATCATCGACCGCGTCCCCGGCGAGCTGGAGTCCGCTCCCGTGGGCGCCAAGCCGGTCCTGACCTCGGTCTCCTCCACGGGCGAGGACGCCGCGACGGACCGCGGGGACGGCCCGGACGACGGCGGCCCCGCGGACGGCGGCATGCCCGACGACCTCCTGGGCCCCGACGGCGGGGACGCCCTCCTCACCGCCCCGCCCGCCGACGACCGCCCGGCCCTCCCGACCCGCAGGAAGAACATCAGCGCGGTCCCCGCCCCCGGCGCCGCCCCCGCCGACGCCCCGGAGACCGCCGTCGAGGCCGGCGGAGGACGGCCCCCGCTGCCCAAGCGGCGCCCCCAGGAGAACCTGGCACCGCAGCTGGCGACCGACCCCGGGACCGACATCCGGACCGGGCCCGCCTCCGGCGCCTCCCCCGGTGAGGCCCCCGACAGCGGGGAGCGACTGGCGCGTCTGCGCCGGAACATGTCCGCGTTCCAGAAGGGGACGGACCGCGGACGGCGCGATGGCAAGCAGCAGACCAACGACACCGACAAGGACGCCTAACCGTGACGAGTACTCCCGAAGGCGCCGCGCACGACAACGGAAACGGCGCTGCCAAGAAGGACATCGACTGGCTGCTCGACGAGCTGCTCGACCGCGCCGTCGGCTCCCGGCACGCGATCGTGCTGTCCGCGGACGGCCTCCTGATCGGACGCTCCCACGACCTGGTCAAGGAGGACGCCGAGCACCTGTCCGCGGTGGCCTCCGCGTTCCAGAGCCTGGCCCGCGGCACCGGCCGCCACTTCGGCGGCGGCGAGGTCCTCCAGACCGTGGTCGAGATGGAGAGCGCCTACCTGTTCGTCACCGGCGCGGGCCGCGGGGCGTGCCTGGCGGTGCTCGCCGACGAGAGCGCCGACGTCGGGCTCATCGCCTACGAGATGAACGTCCTGGTCGAGCAGGTGGGACGGTATCTGGACGCCGCCCCCAGGCACGAGGGCGCCTCCGGGGAAGCCACGCGATAGGGGACGGCCATGCAAGCGCACAACGAGATCCCGCACGGCGGGATACCGCAGGGCCTGCCGGGACGCGACGCGGTCGGCGGGTACGGCGCGGGTTCGCCCGGGAGCCCCGGCCCCGCGGCCACCCCGGCGGGGCCCGGGGCGCCCGGCCACCAGGACGCCGGTCCGCTCGTCCGCCCGTACGTGATCGCGCAGGGCCGCGAGCACGCGGACACCGTGCGGCTGGACATGATCAGCGTGGTGATCGCGGCCAAGCGGGCCGAGGTCGACGAGATGGCCCTGGAACCGGAGCAGCTCCGGATCCTGGAGCTGTGCCGCCGGCCGCAGTCGGTCGCCGAGGTGTCCGCGCACCTGGACATCCCGGTGGCCGTGGTCAAGGTTCTGCTGAGCGACCTCCTCAACCGCGGCCTCGCGTTGGCCCGTGCCCCCTACACAGCTAAGAGCCCGGTGAGCCGGGACGTACTCCAGGCGGTTCTCGATGGCATCCAGCGACTCTGACGACACGCAGACGATCGTTCCCTCCGCGCTGAAGATCCTGATCGCCGGAGGTTTCGGCGCCGGAAAGACCACGTTGGTCGGGTCCGTCAGCGAGATCGCCCCGCTGAGCACCGAGGAGGTGATGACCGAGGCCAGCTACGGGGTCGACGACCTGTCCGGGGTGGAATCGAAGACGACCACCACGGTGGCGCTGGACTTCGGCCGCATCACGATCAGCTCCGCCCTGGTGCTGTACCTCTTCGGCACCCCGGGCCAGGAGCGCTTCTGGTTCATGTGGGAGGAGCTGTCGGAGGGCGCGCTGGGGGCCGTCGTCCTCGCCGACACCCGCCGCCTGGAGACGTGCTTCGCCGCGGTGGACTTCTTCGAGCGCCGCGGCGTGCCGTTCATCGTGGCGGTGAACTGCTTCGACGACTCCCACGCCTACGAGCCGGGCGAGGTCCGCGACGCGCTGAGCCTCGACCCGGCGATCCCGGTGGTGCTGTGCGACGCCCGCGAGCGGGAGTCGTCCAAACAGGTCCTGCTGACGCTGGTCAACCGGGTCGCCGAGCGCATGGCGGCCTGAGGCGCGCGGACGCGGAAGGGGCGGGGGGCGGTCGCCCTCCGCCCCTTCCGCGTACCGGCGGACGCCGGCACGGCACTGATCGGGGAACGGTCCGGACACGGTTCGGATCCGGACCGGCACGGAGGGCACCGGGCCCGGTGTACACACGGGCTCCCCGGGTAAAGTGCGCCCCGTGGAGCGCCGTCGTGCGCTGCGCACCCGCAGACCATGGACCCGTCTCGGGCGGGCCCGCACGAAGGCGACTGGAGTACTCCATGAAGCGGTTCGAGTGGCGAGACACGATCCAGGCCCTGGACGCCGAGGCCGACTGCGAGCGCATCGTGCGCATCCTGGGCGCCCACGAGTTCCCGTGGGACTTCGAACAGGCCCTGGGCCTGGCGCTGTACCGGACCTACGCCGTCCCCAGCATCGGGGAGCTCCTCGCGCACACCCGCGAGTTCACGGAGCGCACCCAGCACCGCTACGACGACACCGCCCTCATCCTCAACGACATCATGGAGCACGGGTTCGGCCCGGGGCGCGGCCGGGACGCGCTGCGGCGCATGAACCAGATGCACCGCTCCTACGACATCGGCAACGACGACTACCGGTACGTGCTCAGCACCTTCGTCGTGATGCCGGTGCGCTGGCTCAACGACTGGGGCTACGGCTGGCGCAGGCTGACCGACCACGAGATCGCCGCCGGCACCAACTACTACCGCAAGCTCGGCAAACACATGGGGATCAAGGACATCCCCGGGACCTACGAGGAGTTCCGGGACCTCCTCGACTCCTACGAGCGCGAGCACTTCGCCTACACCGAGGGCGGCCGGGCTGTCTCCGACTCCACGCTCGGCCTGATGGCGGACTTCTACCCCGCCTGGCAGCGCCCCCTGGTGCGCCCCTTCACCAAGGCCCTCCTGGACGACCGGCTGATCAAGGCCTTCGGCTACCCGGAGCCGTCGGCCGCGTGGCGCCGGCTCGGCTCGGGCGCGCTGAAACTGCGGGCACGCGTGGTGCGGCTGATGCCGCCGCGCGAGAAGCCGCGCTGGGCCCGGGAGAGCGCGAACGTCCGCAGCTACCCGGAAGGCTACGAGCCCTCCCGGATCGGCACCTTCCCCCAGGGGTGCCCGGTCCCGCACGGCATGCTCACCCGGGAGGTGGCCCCCACCGGGGCACGGGTCCCGGCGCCCGGCCAGGCGGTCGCCCCGGCGGGCTCCGCCCCCGGAGCCGTCGACGGACCGGAGGCCCCCGGCCCCGCCGGGGCCGCGGGAACCCCCGGGCAGTAGCCGTCCGGGAGTGCACCCGCCCGTCCGCGCGCCCCCTCGCGCCCCAGGCCGCCGCCCCGCCCCCCGCCCCCTCCCGAAGGAACCTCCCTTGAAACGTTTCGACTTCCGCGACGAGATCCACCGCCTGGACGCCGAGGCCGACTGCGTGCGCATCATGCAGATCCTCAACTCCCACGAGTTCCCGTGGGACATGGGACGCGCCCTGGGGATCGCCCTGTACCGCACCTACGCCGTCCCCAGCATCGGCGGGCTGCTCGGCAGGACGAACGAGTTCACCGGCAGCACCCAGAAGCGCTACGACGACACCGCGCTCATCCTCGGCAACATGATGCGGCACGGGTTCGGCCCCGGGAAGGGACGCGACTCCCTGCGCCGGATGAACCAGATGCACCGCTCCTACGACATCGGCAACGACGACTACCGGTACGTGCTCAGCACCTTCGTCGTGATGCCCGTGCGCTGGCTCAACGACTACGGCTACGGCTGGCGCAGGCTGTCGGACCACGAGGTCTCCGCGATCACGCACTACTACCGCAGGCTCGGCAAGTACATGGGGATCAAGGACATCCCCGGGACCTACGAGGAGTTCCGGGACCTCCTCGACTCCTACGAGCGCGAACACTTCGCCTACACCGACGCCGGGCGCGCCGTCTCCGACTCCACCCTCGACCTGATGGTGACGTTCTACCCGCCGCGCGTGGCCGGCCTGGCGCGCAGGTTCTCGATGGCGATCCTGGACGACTCGCTCATCGAGGCCTTCCGGTACGAGCCGCCGAGCCGGGCCTGGCGCAGGTCGGCCGACCTGGCGCTGAAGCTCCGCGCCAAGGTCGTGCGCCGCATGAGGCCGCGCGAGGAGCCGCTGTGGGCGGACATGAACCCCAACATCCGCAGCTACCCCGAGGGGTACGACGTCGACCGCATCGGCACGTTCCCGGCCGGGTGCCCGGTGGCGCACGACGTGGACCCGGTCGGCCACGCCGAGCTGTACGGCGGGGACGGCGGGGCGGCCGGCGGCGGGACCGCCTCCGGGCAGGGCCCGGCGCCCGCCTCCGCGGAAGGACGCGCGTGACCACGGCCGTCGGCCCCGCCCCCGGCGCCGCGCCCGCCGGGGGGACCGGGGCGCTGCCCCGCTCGGTGCACGCCTGGTACGGCAGCGGCGCCGTGGCCACAGGCATCTTCAACACGGTCCCGGGGCTGCTGCTGCTCATCTACCTGACCGACACGCTCGCGGTGGGCCCCGCCCTGGCGGGGCTGGTGGTCCTCCTGCCCAAACTGGTCGACCTCCTGGTCAGCCCGTACATCGGTATCCGGTCGGACAGGACCCGCTCCTCCTGGGGGCCGCGCCGCCCCTGGATGCTGGCGGGCGCGCTGACCCTGCCCGTGCTGTTCGGCGCCATGTTCGCCGGCCCTCCCCTGGAGGGGAACGCCGCCGCCCTGTACGTGGCGGTCGTGTTCGTGGCCGCGGCCCTGGCGTCCTCCGTGTTCCAGGTCCCGCACGCCGCCCTGCCCGGGGAGATCACCTCCGACTACCACGAGCGGTCCACGTTCAACACGTGGCGGACCGCGTTCGTGGGGCTCGCGCTGATGCTCGGCGGAGCGCTGGCGCCGGTCCTCCAGTCGGCCCCCGGCGACGAGGTGGCCGGGTACCGGCTCATGGGCCTGGTCATGGGGGCCGTGGTGCTGGTGTCGATGCTCGGCGCCGTGATCGGCACCCGGAGGGCGCCGCGGACGGTCTTCCCGCACCGCACCGAGGGCCTCCCGGCCCAGCTGCGCGCGGCGTTCGCGCACCGGCACTTCCGCGTGCTCTTCCCCGCCAACCTGCTGATGGCGGCGGCGGGCGGCACCATGGTCGCCGGGGTTCCGTACGTGACGGCCAACGTCATGGGCGAGCCGCGCTACACGAGCGTCCTGATGGTGTGCGTCCTGGTGCCGCTGATCGCGTCGGCGCCGCTGTGGAAGCGGCTGTCCGTGCGCGTGGACAAGCGCCGTGCCGCGGGGCTCGCGGCGGCGGTGTTCTCCCTGGGCGGCCTCGGACTGCTGCTCATCCCGGTCTGGGGCCTCCCCGGCGCGGTCCTCTCCTCCGTGCTGGTGGGCGTGGGCCTGTCCGGCACGACCCTGCTGCCGTGGTCGATGCTGGCCGACTGCATGGCGGACACGCACGGCTCGGGGCGGCGCCAGAGCGGTGTGCTGTCGGGCGTGTGGACCTCGGGGGAGGCGATGGCGCAGGCGGTCGGGACGGGCCTCCTGTCGCTGTCCCTGGCGCTGAGCGGCTACGTGGAGTCGGGCGCGGGCGAGGCCGTGCGCCAGAGCGACGAGGCGCTGCGCGGCATGCTGGTCGGCAGCACCCTGGTGCCCGCCGCGGTCATGCTGTGCTGCCTGGTCCCCCTGGCGTTCTACCGGCTGACCGCCGACGGGCTCCGGTCGGAACCGGGGGACGCCCGGTCCGACCCGCCGGCCCCCTCCGGCCCCTGACCCGGGTGCGCTCCCGGCCTTCCCCGCCGGGAGCGCGCCTCCCCCCGGCTCAGCGCCGCAGGCGCCGCCACAGCGCGCGGGGCATCAGCCGCATCCCCGCGAAGAGCGGCCGGAGCACGCGCGGCGCCCACACGGTGGTCGCCCCCGAGCGCAGTCCGGAGGCCACCGCCTCCGCCACCTGGCCCGGCGTGGCCGGGAACGGCGCGGGGTCCACGTGGGCGGACATACGGGTGGGCACGTATCCCGGCCGCACCACCAGCACCCGCGCGCCGGACCCGTGCAGGGAGTCGGCGAGCCCCTGGGCGAAGCCGTCCAGACCGGCCTTGGCCGACCCGTACACGTAGTTGAACCTGCGGACCCGCACCCCGGCGACGGAGGACAGGACCACCAGGGCGCCGTGCCCCTGCTCGCGCAGGCGGGCCGCGACGGCCAGCCCCGCGGAGACGTGCCCCGTGTAGTTCACGGCGGCGGCCCGGGCCGCGGAGGCCGGGTCCGCCTCGTACGCCGCCTGGTCCCCCAGCACGCCGAACGCGTCCACGACCACGTCCAGGTCGCCGACCAGGCCGACGGCCTCCGCGACCGTGCCCGTGTGGGTGTCGGGGTCGCCGGCGTCGAACTCCACCGAGTACACGGAGGCGCCGAGCTCCGTGAGCGCGCCCGGCGGGGGCTCCGCCCCGCCGCGCGCGGCCAGCACCACCTCCCGGGCGCCGTCGCGGACCAGCCGCTCGACGATGGCGAGGCCGATCTCGCTGCGTCCGCCGAGCAGCAGCACGGTGCGTACCCGTCCCACCGAGTCGCGCATGGGTTCCCTCCGGTCGTGTGGGGTGTCGTGGTGTGCGGGGGGCGTCCGGTGTCCGCACGGCCCCGCGTCGGCGCCGGGCCCGGCGGTCAGACGAGCCGCAGGCGGCGGGCGAGGTCGGAGACGAGCACGCCCCCGGGGTCGGCCCGGTCCCGCACCCTCCGCCAGGCGGGCAGCTCCGGGTACATCGCGTGCACGGTCTCGGCGCGCGCCCTGCTGTCCTTGGCCAGGTACAGGCGGCCTCCGGCCTCCAGCAGCCTCTCGTCGAGGGCGTCGAGCAGGCGGCCGAGGCCGGGCAGGTCGGCGGGCAGGTCCACGGCGAGGGTCCATCCCGGCCGGGGGAAGGACAGCGGACCCGGGGTGGGCTCCCCCATGCGCTTGAGGACCGCCAGGAAAGACGGGGCGCCCGCCCGGGAGAGCCGTTCCATGACGGCGGCGAGGGTGCCCTCCGCCCCGAACGGGACGACGAACTGGTACTGCACCAGCCCGCGCGGACCGTACATGCGGTTCCATCCCCGCACCGCGTCGAGCGGGTGGAAGAACCCGGCGAGCGGCTGCGCCTCGCCGCGCCTGCGCCGGGGCGCGGCGCGGAGGTAGGCGGCGTTGAAGGCCCCCACCGTCCACCGGTTGAGCAGCCCCGGCGGCGCCCAGGGCGGCGCCGCCAGGACCGTGCCCGGCCGGTGCCTCAGCGGCTCGCGCCGGAGCGTGGAGGGGAGGTCGCCGATCCGCGCGTGGTCGGCCCGGGTGAACACGCCCCGGCCCATCGCGCCGCCCGCGGCCAGCAGGTCGACCCAGCAGACCGAGTAGCGGCGGTCGGATGCCGGGCGCGACATCAGCTCCAGGGTGGCGTCGAGTCCGGCGGTCCGGTCGGTGTCCACCCTCATGTACGCCGTCTCGACCGGGAACACGGCCAGCGTGACCTCGGTGACCACACCGGTCAGCCCCATGCCGCCGACGGTCGCCCAGAACAGCTCGGACCCGTCGCCCTCCGGCCCCAGCGCGCGCGCACTCCCGTCGGGGGTCACCAGGGTCAGCGCGCGCACGTGGGCGCCGATCGAGGAGTCGGCGTGGTGGTTCTTGCCGTGGACGTCGGCGGCGACCGCCCCGCCCAGGGTGACCTGGCCGGTCCCCGGGGCCACGGGGACGAAGTACCCGTGCCGGAGGAGGTGGGCGACGAGCCCGCCGAGGGTGGTCCCCGCCGGGGCGGTGGCCTCGCCGCGCGCGGTGTCGAGCCGGATCGGGCCGGTCAGCGCGGTGCAGTCCAGGACCAGCCCGCCGGCGGCCTGCGCGGCGTCGCCGTAGGAGCGGCCCAGTCCGCGGGCGAGGGCTCCGCGCGCTCCGGCCCGCGAGAGCGCCTCGGCGACCTGTTCGGCGGTGCGCGGCCGCGCCACGCGCGCGGCGGTGGGGGCGGTGCGGCCCCAGCCTGTGAGGAGGGCGGGGCGCGTCCCGCCGTGGGCGGGCGCACGGTCCGGCGGCGGTGGACTCACAGGTGGATCCCCAGTCCGACGAGGGCGGCGAGCGACACGAGGGTCACCTGGAGGGGGCGGTCGCGCAGGGCGATCTCCTCGGGTTCCTCCCCGGCCCCCCGGTCCACGAGCAGGTTGTAGCGCAGGACGAACATGATGAACGGAACGATACTCACCGCGTGGAACACGGGCTGCGACGCGTCGCCCCGGTCCAGGGCCCACAGGCAGTAGGTGACGATCATCGCCGCCGACGCCATGGTGCGGGTCTGGGCCAGGTAGGTGACCGTGTACCCGCGCAGGGTCTCCCGCACCGGTGCGGCGGCCGACGCGCCCGCGTCGCGGAACGCCCGCAGCTCGGCCTCGCGCTTGCCGACCACGACGAGCAGTGCGGCCAGCGACACCACGATGACGAACCAGGAGGTCAGCGGCACGCCGACCGCGGCTCCGCCCGCGGCGGCGCGCAGCACGTGGCAGGCGGCGACCACGACCAGGTCGCACACCACCACGTCCTTGAGTCGGCGGGTGTAGGCCAGGGTGAGCAGGACGTATCCGGTGACCAGGCCCGTCAGGAGCGGATCGCCGAGGGCCAGGGAGGCCAGCGGGGCCGCTGCGCCCAGGACGGCTCCGGCCGTGACGGCGACGGGGACAGGGAGCGCGCCAGAGGCGACGGGCCGGTGGCGCTTGCGCGCGTGCGCGCGGTCGCGGTCGGCGTCGTGGACGTCGTTGAGCAGGTAGGTGCCGCTGGCGGCCGCGCAGAACAGCGCGAACACCGCGGCGCAGGTCAGCAGCGCGTCGGGGCTCCCCAGGGCCCCGGCCGCTCCGGGGGCCGCCAGGACCAGGAGGTTCTTGATCCACTGCCGGGGCCGGCAGGCACGGACCAGCGCGCGGGCCGTGCCCAGGAGGTCGCGCGGGCTCCCCTGGACATCGGGGCCTCCGGGTGTGCCGTCGCCCGCGTGCCCGGTCCGCTCCGCGCTCCGCGTCACGGGCGCCCCGGCTCCGGGACGGGCGCACCGGCGCACCCTCTCGGGCACGCCGGTGAGGGCCGGGGGCGGAGTGGGGGGCGGGGGTCAGTTGTGGTGGTCACTGCGGCGGCCTGAGACGTACAGGACGACGGCGATGCCCACGAAGCCCACGCCGACGACGAGGAAGGCGATCGGGAGGGTGGTGTGCAGCAGCGGCAGCACGGTGCGGCCCTGCTCGGAGTTGGCGACGGCGTTGCGGACCGACTCGTCGTCGAAGACGAGCTCGGCGTCCAGCAGGGTCAGGACCTCCTCGCCGTCCACGACCACGACGCGGTTCTGGTCCTCGCTGACCTTGAGGGGCGATCCGGTGGTGGGCTCGATCCAGTAGGTGCGGGTGATGGAGAAGACCTCGTCCCCGGTGACGTCCCCGTCGCCCTCCAGGCCGGCGACCGAGCGCGGGAGGGTGCGCTCGTCGATGACGGTCGGCTCGACGGTCTGGACGAACCGGTAGGCCTCGACGCCCTCGACCGCCTCGACCCCCTGGAACTCCATGGGGACGACCTCCTGGACGGTGGTCTCGTAGAAGTCGTAGTCCCGCTGCTCGGTGAAGAACGGGAACTTCCAGGCCTGCCCGCTCTGGACGACGGACTCCTCGTTGACCATGGAGTCGCAGCAGTCGACGGCCTCGCCGGTGACGCGGTCGTGTCCGGCGCGGCGGCTCGTGGAGCTGATGCCGAAGTCGGTCTCGGCGTCCTTCAGCCAGGTGAACTGGTCCCACACCACGATCTCGTCGGTGCTGGAGGCCACGTCCGCGCGGATCGTCGCGTGGGCCTCGAGGGTGGCGTCCTCGACGAGTTCCACGTCCTCGATGTTGAAGTAGGTGGCACCTTCGGCGACGTTGACTGTCTCGCTGTAGTAGTCCAGGGGAGTCTTCATCAGGGAGCTCGACATCCACGTGCGCATCATGGGTGCGGCGGCGAGAAAGAAGACTCCAAACGCGATGAGAACGACCGCAACGGTACGGCGCATGTGCCCTCCTGGGCGGATGAGAGTCCAGATCTGAAACTGCGTCTAGTGGAACTAGGTCCAGTTCCGGGTAGAGTACTGCCCAGTAGTGAACGACGTCACCAGGGCGTGTCTGAATTTTTATAACACGTTCTAGTGAAGCGCGTTTCAACGCTCCCCCGTTCTGGAAGGCCCATGGCGCCCACTCCCTCCGCGCCCGAGGACCCCACCGGCGCACCCACCGGCAGCACCTCCGACGGCACCCTCCCCGGCTCCCCCTCCACCGGCACGCGGCCCCCGCCGCGGGACCCCGATCCGGCGCTGGTCCTGCCCCAGGTCGACGGACGCCACGAGACCCTCGACGGCATCCGCGCCGCGGCCGCCCTGATGGTCCTGGTCTTCCACGTCGCCACGGAGACCGGCGACTCCCTCGCCCCGGGCGTCCTGGGCGGGCTGGTGTCCGCGTTCGACCTCGCCGTGCCCCTGTTCTTCACGCTCTCCGGCGTGCTGCTGTACCGGCCCTGGGCGCGCGCCGCCCTGGACGGGACGCGGGGCCCCCGGGCCCGCCCCTACCTGTGGCGCCGGGTCGTGCGCGTGTTCCCCGCCTACTGGGTCGTGGCGGTGGCCGCGCTGCTCCTCTACTCCCGGGAGGAGCTCGGCTCGCCCTCCTACTGGCTCCAGGTCCTGACCCTGGCCTTCCCCTTCGACACCGACCCGCCGTGGGTGGGGACCGGCCCCTACGGCCTCGGCCAGATGTGGAGTCTGTCGGTCGAGGTGTCCTTCTACCTGCTGCTGCCGGTGTTCGCCCTGCTCCTGACCCTGTGGGCGAGGGGCGGGAGGACCGTGGACGCCCGCGGCCGACGGCTCCTCGCCGGGCTCGCCGCCATGGGGGTGCTCGCCCTGGCCGCGCTGGTGCCGCAGTTCCATCCCGAGCCCCGCGAGTACATGCACGCCTGGCTCCCGCGCGCGCTCGGCCTGTTCGCCGCGGGGATGGCGCTGGCCGTGCTGTCGGAGTGGGCGTGGCGCGAGCCCGGCGCCGACGGCCCGGTGCGCCGCTTCTGCCGCACCGTGGCCGCGTCGCCCGGGGTGTGCTGGCTGGTGGCGGGCGGCTTCCTCGCCCTGACCGCCACCGAGGCCACCGGCGGGCGGTTCATCGGCTCGGGCGACATCTGGACCTCCGCCGCGGCGTCCCTGGCCGGCACGGGCTTCGCGTTCTTCGTCGTGGCCCCGGCCGCCCTGGCCCCCCGCCCCACCTCCCCGCCCGCGTCCCTCCGCAGTGCCGCGGCCTGGCGGGACGGCCGCTGGCTGGACTCGCTGCTGCGGCACCGGGTGTGCCAGTTCCTCGCCCGGATCTCCTACGGCGTGTTCCTGTGGCAGTTCGTCGTCCTGTACCTGTGGCGCGACTTCACCGGGCAGGAGATCTTCACCGGGTCGTTCTGGCTGGACATGGTGCCGGTCACGGCGGGGACGGTCCTCCTGGCGGCGGCGACCTTCCGCTGGGTGGAGGAGCCGAGCCGGCGCTGGTCCCGGAAGGACGCGGAGAAGAGCGGCTAGTCCGCCTCCGCGCCGCCGCCCGTGCGGTCGTCCTCCTCGGGCGCCCAGGGGTTGCCCTCGACCGCGGGGGCCATGCCGCCCACGGACACCCAGCTCAGGCACAGCCCGCCGCGGTCGTCGGGGTCCTCCGGCACGAACACCGACAGCTGCTCGCCGGGCGCCCCCGCCGGGACGTACCGTGTCCCGTTCTCCTCCGCGGCGGGCAGCTCCACCTCGATCCAGTCGTCGCCCAGGGCGACCACCACCGGCACGTCCTCCTCCGCCGTGTAGCCGAGGGTGACGACCTGGGCGAGGCCGCCGTGGACCCGCACCGGCCACGACATGAGCCCCTCCCAGGGCTCCAGGCAGCGGTCCCCTCCCCCGGGTCCGAAGACGTAGCTGCTGTCGGACGGCCGCGCCGGGACCAGGTAGCCCGCGTCGTTGAACACGTACGCCGCGCCGGACTCCTCCGGCTCCACCATCCGCTCCGCGACGTCGGGCTCGGCCAGCGGCGGCAGCACCCAGGAGCTCAGGCGGCGCTGGCCGTTCCACTCCAGCACGACGTCCTCCGGGACGGGGCGCGCGTACAGGCCGCCCTCCTCCGGGACCTCCCGCAGGGAGGCCCGGACCGTGTCCAGGTACCACTGGAGGCGGTCGCCGCCGAGCGTTCCCGCGTAGGCGTGCGTGGACCACACCGCCGACGCCGTGTACGCCAGCGTCGCCAGCACGGCGGCGGTCCGGGCGGCCCGCCGGGGACGCACGCGGTAGGCGTCGGCCGCGGAGCCGGCGCGCTCCCCCGCGCCGCCCGTCAGCGCCCGCGCCCGCTCCTCACGCGTCGGCAGGAAGGCCAGCGCCAGGCAGAGCGCGAACACCGGGGCCGCGTCGGCCACGTAGCGGGGGTCGGCGGCGGCCACCTCCTGGAACCTGCCGCGCGCGATGACGGTCGGGACGATGTCGACGACGACCAGGTAGCCGAGCAGGAGCGCCCAGGCACGCCACGCCCGGCGCCGCAGCCACAGGCTCGACAGCACGATCACCGCGAACACCGCCCAGGCCCCCAGCACCACGGGCCCCGACGGGTCGACGAGCCCACCCGTGGGGGTGACCGGCCCCCACTCCGGCGGGCCGCCCAGGGCGCCGACCGGGAAGACCTCGGTGAGGAGCCCGCGCAGCATGGCCAGGGCGGGTTCGCTCTCGGGGACGCCCGCGCCCTCGCCGCCCTCGCCCGCGCGCATCCGCGCCAGGTAGAACACCGCGTACGCGGCGAAGAGGGCGCCCATCGCCGTCCACAGGGGGCGGTGCACCACCCAGGCCCTGCGGACCGCGACGAGCGGGTCGCCCGGGTACAGGAAGGCCGCGGCCACCGCGAACAGCACGGGGGGCAGGAACATCGCCTTGACCGTGAAGAGCATGCCGAACACGACCGCGCCCGACGCCCACCAGGCGAACCGGGCGTCGCCGGTGCGCAGGTGGCGCACGGTCCACAGCGCGGCGAGCACCAGCGCGAGCTGGAAGGGCACGGCGTTGAGCGCAGCCGACCACCACCCGAGGACGGGGACGGTCAACGGGGCCAGCGCGTACACGGTCAGGGGGACGAGGAGGGCCGGGCGGCGGCCGAACAGCTCCCACAGCAGGCGGAAGAACCCCAGCAGCGCGGCGGCCTGGAACGCGAGCATGCTGCCAGCGCTGACCCACCACTCGTACGGCCAGAACGTGGTCTGGAGGTACACGAGGAACAGGGCTCCCGGCATCAGGTGCCCCTTGTGGAGGGTGAGGAGGTAGTCCGGGCCCAGGTCGCTCGCGTACGCGGAGGCGAAGAAGAGGTAGTCGTCCTCCACGAAGTAGGACTGCGTGAGCACGTACAGCTTGAGGCCGACCGCCGCCGCGACGACCAGCAGCCCCGCCAGGACCAGCCGGTCGCGCGCGAGGAGGCCCAGGACGGCGAGGGCGTCGCGGACCGGTCCGCCCCGGCCGGGTCCCTCCCCGCCGGGGCCCCCGGCCGGGCGGCGTACCCCGGCCGTCCCGCCGGGCGCCTGTGCCTCCGCGCCGTCGTGTCCACTCGCCGTGGGGGGAACAGGCGGCATCGGTTCTCTCCCGCCGTAGGTTGGCCAACCCGGAAAATGGGTGCCAGAATACAACACGTTCCACTTTCTTCCTTGACCTCGGGCGCAGGTCTCCAAGGCCTGGCAGCCCAGAACAGGAACATGATGCAGAACCATGTTCCGGCGGGGTCGTGAGCACCGTGGAGGTGATGCCGGTGGGGCTCGAACAGGTCCGCCGTGACTGGACCCGGCTGGGTTCCGCCGAACCGCTGTGGGCGGTGTGCGTGGACCCGGACAAGCGCGACGGCGGGTGGGACGACGACGAGTTCCTCGCCTCGGGCCGGGCCGACGTCGACCCGGCGGTCGCCCGCATGGACGAGCTGGGCATCCGCCCCGGGGGCGGCCGGGTCCTGGACTTCGGCTGCGGCGCCGGACGGCTGTCCAACGCGCTGGCCGCGCACTTCGACGAGGTCGTGGGGGTGGACATCTCCGCGCCGATGCTGGAGGAGGCCCGCCGCCTGGACCGTTCGGGGGGACGGATCGCGTTCACGCTGAACGAGCGGGCCGACCTGTCCCTGTTCGGCGACGACTCGTTCGACCTGGTGTACACCGACCTCGTCCTCCAGCACCTGCCGACCGCGCTGGCCGAGGGGTACGTGCGCGAGTTCGCCCGCGTGCTGCGCCCCGGCGGCGTGATGGTGCTCGGCGTGCCCGAGACGGAGCGCCGCACCTTCAAGGGGATGGTGTTCCGGTACGTGCCGTGGCCCCTGGTCGCGCTGGCGCAGAGGGTGGTACTGCGCTACCCGGCGCCGATGCGTATGCACACCCTGCGCACCGGGCGGATCGCCGAGCTGGTGCCCGGCGGCCGGATCGCGGCCTCGGACGAGTACTGGGGAGGCGACCACTGGCGGCACCTGCGCCACTTCGTGGTGCTGGACGGGGCCGCACCGGCCGGAGGGGGGACCGCGTGACCCCCGCCGCAGCCCGCGACGACGGGACCACGCCCTTCCGCGCCACCCTGGGGCGCTCGGTCGCCCTGTTCTCCGCGTTCCGCAGGGAGCAGTCCGATCCGGCGTTCTTCTACGGCACGCTGGCCCGCGACACCGTCGCCCAGCTGCGCTCCTACACGCCCCTGGACGGCCGCCTCGTCGTGGACGTGGGGGGCGGCCCCGGCTACTTCGCCGACGAGCTCCGCTCCGCCGGGGCACGCTGCCTCTGCGTGGACTCCGACGCCCGCGAGATGACCCTGCACGGCCGCGAGGCCGACGCGTACGGCGTCCGGGGCAGCGCCCTGGACCTGCCGCTGCGCACGGGCTCGGTGGATGTGTGCTTCTCCTCCAACGTCCTGGAGCACGTGCCCGACCGCGTGCGGATGGCCGACGAGATGGTGCGGGTGACCAGGCCCGGCGGGCTGGTCTACCTGTCGTACACGCTGTGGCTGTCCCCCTGGGGCGGGCACGAGACCTCCCCGTGGCACTACCTGGGGGGTCCGTACGCCGCGGAGCGGTTCGCCCGGCGCAACGGGCGCCGGCCCAAGAACGACTTCGGCCGCAGCATGTACGCCGCGTACGCCGGGGAGATGCTGCGCTGGGCGCGCGGGCGCCCCGACGTGGACGCTGTGGACGTCCGGCCCCGCTACCTGCCGACGTGGACGAAGCCGGTCGTGCACGTGCCCTTCCTGCGCGAGGTCGTCACCTGGAACCTGCTGCTGGTGCTGCGCAAGCGGTGACGCGGGCCTTCCGCCCCCTCAGCGCCCGCCGAAGCCGAACGGCAGGGTGCGGGGGACGTGCTGGACGCTGACCCAGTGGTCGGTCGTGAACGCCTCGACCGCCCACTCGCCGCCGAACCTCCCGTGGCCGGAGTGCTCCTCCCCGCCGAACGCCGTGTTGGCCTCGTCGTTGAGCGTGGAGTCGTTGACGTGCGTCATCCCCGCCCGCAGCCGTCGGGCGAATCGCACCCCCTTCTCGGCGTCACGGGTGTGGACGGCGCTGGAGAGCCCGTACTCGGTGTCGTTGGCGATGCGGAGCGCGTCCTCCTCCTCCGTCGCCCGGATGACCGTGGCCACCGGTCCGAACACCTCCTCGGCGGCGCACGGGGCGTGGTTGCCCGCGAGCAGCAGGTAGGGCGGCAGGACCCTTCCCGCCGGTCCGCCCGGCTCGCCGGACAGCAGCAGCTGCGCGCCGACCTCGACCGACCGGTCGACCAGGTCGCGGATGCCCTCGGCCTGGTCGTCGTCGATGACGGGGCCGATCTGGGTCGCGGGGTCGCCCGGGTCCCCGACCCGCAGTGCGCGTACGCGCGCGACGATCCGGTCGACCAGCTCGTCGTGGACTCCGGTGGTGGCGATGATCCGGTTCGTGGCCATGCAGATCTGGCCCTGGTGGTAGTAGGAGCCGAACACGGCGGCGTCGGCCGCCAGGTCCAGGTCCGCGTCGTCCAGCACGACGAGGGGGCTGTTGCCGCCGAGTTCGAGCGTGCGCCTCTTGAGCGGGATCAGCCGGGAGATGTGGCGGCCCACGTCGGTCGAGCCGGTGAAGGAGACCATCCGCGAGGACTCGTGCGTGGCGAGCGCGTCGCCGATCTGCCCGCCCTTGCCGAGGACCACGTTGAGGACGCCGGGGGGAAGCCCCGCCTCCTCGTAGACACGGGCGAGGAGGAGGCCCCCGGTGACGGGCGTGTTCTCGGCCGGCTTGAGGACGACGGTGTTGCCGAGGGCGACGGCCGGCGCGACGGAGCGGTGGGAGAGCTGGAACGGGAAGTTCCAGGGGCTGATCACGGTGACGACGCCCAGGGGCTCGCGGTAGACGCGGTTCTCCTTCCCCGGGGTGATCCCGGGCAGGATGCGGCCCTCGACCCGGGTGGGGTAGGAGGCGGCCTCGGCCATGCCGCTGCGGACCAGGTCGATCTCGAACTCGGCGCGGTCGCGGACGGCCCCGGCCTCGCGGACGAGCCACTCGGCCACCTCGGCACGGCGCGCGTCGAGGATGCGGAGCGCACGGCGGAACACCTCGGCCCGCTCGTAGGCGGGCGTCGCGGCCCAGACCGGCCAGGCCCGCTCCGCCGCCCGGTAGGCGAGGTCGACGTCACCGGCGTCGGCCAGGCGGACCTCCGCGAGGACCGTGTCGTCGTAGGGGTCCACGTCGTGGTGGACCTCGCCGGAGGAACCGTGGCGCCACTCGCCGCCGATGGTCATCCGGTCCAGTCCCGTGTAGGGGGTGGGTGTCTGGTCGGCGTGCATCGGGCTCCCCCTGGTGTCGGCGTCACTCTCCGCCACCGTGCCCCGGAAACGCCCCTCGGGCAAAGGGGCGTGCCGCTCCTTGGCGAAGTGTTCAGGGAGCCGGTGGCGTTCGGGGCCCGTACGGCCGCGCCGCTCCCCGGGCGGCGCGGGCCGGCGGTCAGGCGTCGGGGACGAGCAGCAGCTCGCCGACGACCCGGCCGTCGGCCTCGGTGACCGTGGCCGTCCACCCGCCCAGGTCGACGCTCTCCCCCGGGCCCTCCGGGATGTGGCCGAGCACGACCAGGACCATCCCGGCGACGGTGACGTAGCTGCCCTCCGGGGGCGAGGTGAGGACGACGCCGAGGTCGTCCAGCTCGTGGACGGGGTAGGCGCCGGGCACGCGGAGGGCTCCGCCGTCGACCCTGGTGGGAACGCGCGCGTCCGCGTCGGTCTCGTCGTAGATCTCGCCGACGACCTCCTCGAGCAGGTCCTCCAGGCTGACGATGCCGTCGACCGCCCCGTTCTCACCGATCACCACCGCCATCTGCTGCCGTTCGCCGGTCATCCGGTGGAGCGCCTGCGACACGGACAGGGAGACCGGCAGCAGCAGCGGCTCGCGGGCGAGGGCGCCCGCGTCCCCCTCGCCCCGCAGCAGGTCCGACCAGTGCACGATCCCGACGACGTCGTCCACGTCCCCCTCGGTGACCACGGGCGCCCGCGAGTGCCCGCGCTCGGCGAGGAACAGGGCGGCCTCGTCGGCGGGCAGGGACGCGGGGACGGTGTCCACGTCGCGCCGGGGCACCAGGACCTGGCGCAGCGTGCGGCCGGTGATCTCGAACGCGCCGGAGAGGATCGTCCGCTGTTCGGGGGTCATGTCGCCCTGGGCCGAGATCATCTCCCGCAGCTCCTCCTCGGAGACCTCCTCCTTGCCGGTCCCGGGGTCCGCCCCGCCCAGGCGCACCACCAGGTCGGTGGAGACGCCGAGCAGCCACACTGCGGGCCGCGAGAGGACGGCGAGGGCGTTGATCGGCCTGGCGACGAGGAGCGCCCAGGGCTCGGCGCGCTGCATCGCGATGCGCTTGGGCGCGAGCTCGCCCAGGACCAGGGTGACGAAGGTCAGCACGACGGTCACCAGGACGACGGAGACCGGGGAGGCGTAGGAACCGAGGAAGCCGAGGGGTTCGACCAGCGGGCGGGCCAGTGACACCGCGGCCGTGGCCGAGGCGAGGAACCCGGCCAGGGTGATGCCGATCTGGATGGTGGCCAGGAACCGGTTGGGGTCGCGGGCCAGCCTCGCGACCGCCCGGCCCCCGGGACCGCTCGCCTCCAGCCTCCTGAGCTGCCCCTCCCGCAGCGTGATCAGCGCGATCTCGCTGCCGGCGAAGACGGCGTTCACGACGACCAGGACCAGCACGAGGCCGATCTGGGCCTCGTAGCCCTCCATGTGGGTCTCCCCCGCGGTTCTGTCGGAAGCGGTGCCGCGGCCGGACCGGGCCGAGGTGATGGCATCGTTCCCGGAATCCCCGCCACCACACCTGTCGCACCAGCTGCACCGGTCCCCTCCGACCGCACGCGCCCCACGTGTCCACAAACGGCCAGAACCTCGCGCCGGTTCGCCGCCTCCGGCCGAATCCCCAGTTCAGGGCCGCACGGACCGCCATGCGACCCGCATGTCCTGATCTGACACCGTTCCGGCACTGTCTGTAGGCTTCTCCTGCCCCCTTCCCCACTCCCTGGGAGTCCCCGTGTCCAGCGGTACCGGAGTCAACCCCGTCGAGGCCATGTCCGAGGCCGAGGAGGCCGAAGCGCTGGCCGAGGCCATGGTCTTCCTCGGAACCGATTTCGAGGCCGCCGTCGAAGGGCTGGCCGCGGCGGTCTCCGAACACGTCTCGTCCGGTCTGGCCGACTACGAACTGGACGCCATGGAGCACATCCGGCGGGTCGCGCAGAACGGCATCAACCTGGCCCAGAACGTCCAGGGCGCCGACCTGGCGATCACCGACTCGGACCATGAGAGCGCCGAGGAGTACCAGGAGGGCCTGGAGGCCCTCGACATCCAGATCAACTTCTGACCCCGCGCCCGCCACCCACCCCCCGGAGACACCTGTGAGCGACGTCGCCTCCATGTCCCTCGGCCTGCCCGCCGACATCGACGCCGACGTCGGCGCCATCGAGTCGGGCGCCGACGACCTCGACGCCGTGTGCCGGAAGATGACCGGCCAGTCCGAGGGCGCCCACAGCCAGTTCCAGTCGTCCGCCGGTGAGTTCACCGACCTCATCGCCTGGAACATCGTCTCCGGCTCGTCGGAGGAGCTGGCCGCCTGGCAGGAGGCCGCCGCCGCCCTCACCTACGGGGCGGCCGTCCTGCGCCAGTGGGGCCTGGACATCGAGGCCTACCGGGTCGAGCGGGCCAAGCTGGAGACCCGGTGGGAGGAGGAGAAGTCCGCGATCAGGGATGCGGGCAACGACTCCATTCTCGGCAGCGCGGGCCAGGAGGCGACCGGAAGGCCCGCCGCGCGCATGGAGGAGCTGCGCGAGGAGCTGCTCACCGAGCACGCCGGGCACTGGGAAACCCTGATGGACCGGGCCGAACAGGCGGAGAAGGACCTGCGCGACGGACCCGGCCAGGAGACCCTGGAGCGCCTGGTCGAGTCCGCCCTCCTGTCCGGCAGTCAGCTGCTGTACCTGGGCGACGCCGTTCCCGGCATGGTCCCGGACGAGCTGACCGGCGACGAGCACCCGTCCATCGTCAACCTGTGGTGGACCTCCATGACGGAGGAGGAGCAGGCGCAGGCCGTGCGGGACCACCCCGACCTGCTCCGCGAACTCGACGGCATCCCCTCAACCGTGCGCGACGAGCTCAACCGGGAACACCTGGACGACGAGATCGAGCGGTTGGAGGAGGAGATCGCGAACGCGCAGGAGGAACGCGACGAGGCCTTCGACTCCCTGACGGACTCCGACGGCGGCATGGGCGCCTACAACGCCCAGACCGACCTGACGGACCTCGAAGGAGAGCTCTCCACTCTGACCACCCTGCGCGACAGCCTCAACGACGAGAGCGCGGACAGGTACCTGCTCGCCCTCGACGCCGAGGGCGGGGGACGCGCGATCGTGGCGAACGGCAACCCCGACACCGCCGACAACGTGGCCACCCTCGTCCCGGGCACGACGACCACCTGGCAGAGCGTCGACTCCCAGATGGACCGGGCCGACGCCCTCGTGCAGTCGGCCACCATCGCGGACGAGGAGAGCAACCACTCCGTCATCAGCTGGATCGGATACGACGCCCCCAACGCCGTCGAAGCCGCCGGCGCGGGCCGGGCCGAGGACGCGGTCGACGAGCTGAGCAGTTTCCAGGACGGTTTGCGGGCGACCCACGTGAATCCGTCCCCGTCGAACAACACAGTGATCGGCCACAGCTACGGTTCCACCGTGGTGGGTCACACCGCACAGGGCGACGAAGGACTCAACGCGGACAACATCGTGCTGGTGGGCAGCCCCGGCGCCAATGCCGACCACGTGAGCGACCTGGGACTCCCCCCTGAGAACGTCCACGTCTCCACAGCCGAGAACGACAACATCACGCACCTCACCGGCTTCACCCACGGAATGGACCCGACGGATCCGGGCTTCGGAGCGACGGAGTTCAGATCGAACCCGGGCACCGACGGGGGCCAGTGGCCGCTCAACGACGCACACTCGGAATATTTCGATCCCGACACCAGGTCCCTGCGGTACATGGGTGAGGTCATCGCCGGACAGAAGTAGGGGAACAGTGGATATCAACGCTCTCGGACGCGCATGCAGCGGCATCGCCGTCGTGGTGGCTCTGACCGCCTGCGGTTCCGGTGTGGACTCGGATACCTCGGAGGAGGAAGCAGCAATGACCCACGACGAGGCCTACACCAGGGTGGAGGAGCACATCGCCGCGGCTGTGGCGGTGTTCCCCGAAGCCCCGGAGCTCGAAGCCCTGGGAGGCGACATCGCCAACCCCTGTGATGACACGGTCGACGGAGGTGAGAGCGGACGCGCGTCGGTCGGCCGCACCTACTGGCTGCGCGGCCTTCCCGCTGAGGACAACGAGGCCAGCGTCGAACTCCTGCACGAGTACTGGACGGCCAACGGCTACCAGGTGACAGACGACGGACGCCCCGAAGACCTGGCGGTCTTCGTCGAGAACGAGGAGGACTCCTTCCGGATGTCCGTCCAGTCGAGCGCCCAGGGCAGCCTGTCCATCGGGGCCTCCTCGCCCTGCGTGTGGCCGGAGGGCGCCCCCGGGTCCTGAGGGGTCAGCCGAGCCGCTCCAACCGCTCCAGTGCCCTGCGCGGCGACCGGGCGTGGCGCCCCATGCCCGCGAACGGGCACGCCTCGCGCTCCAGGTCCGTGCCGAACGCCCGCGACGACTCCAGGCCGTCCAGCTCCTCCCAGGTCACCGGGGCCGCCACCGGGGCGCCGGGCCTGGCCCGCACCGAGTACGGGGCGACCGCGAGCTGCTCGCGGCCGTTGCGCAGGAAGTCCACGAACAGCCTCCCCTTCCGGGCCTCCTTTCGCACCTCGGTGGTCAGCTCGTCCGGTCTCCGCGCCGCCACGCGGTCGGCGACGCCCTCCGCCAGCCGCCGCACCTCCTGGTCGTCGGCCTCGGGCCGCAGCGGCGACCGCACGTGCAGACCGCGCGAACCGGTCGTCATCACGTACGCGGCCAGCCCCACCTCGTCCAGCGCCTCGCGCACGTCCCTGGCGGCGGCCCTGCACTCCGCGAAGGCCTCCTCCCCGTCCCCCGCCGGGTCGAGGTCGAGCACCATCCGGTCGGGGAGGCCGAGGTCCGGTTCCCGCGACTGCCAGGCGTGCAGGGTGATCGCCGCCTGGTCGGCGCACCACACCAGGGTCGCCGCGTCCCGGCACTCCATCATCGTGCCGCCGCTGGTCTCCACGGTCCGCACCCACTCCGGTGTGGAGGGGTGCTTCACGAAGAACCCGCCGGCACCGACCCCGTCGGGGTACCGGTCCAGGGCGATCGGGCGGCCCTTCAGCTGCGGCAGCATCAGCGGTGCGATCCGCTCGTGGTACCGGGCCAGGTCCTCCTTGGTCGGCCCGCCCTCGCCGAACAGCGGTTTGTCCGGCTTGCGCACCTCCACGACGCGTCGGCCCGCGCGCACCCGGACCGCGCCCCCGTGTTCCGCCATCGCCCCTCCCAGGTCCCGCCGCCCCGGGGCGCCCGCCCCGGTCGGCTCCGTGGGCCCCGCCTACCCGGGCCTCCCCGGCGGAAAACCCGGCGGCCCGCAGCGGCTCCGGACGGAGTACCGGCCTGGCCGTAACAGGGTTTCCGGTGGTTCTGCGGACACAGCGAGAACGCCCGGCCGGGTGACCCCGGCCGGGCGTTGGGCGTGTTCGGCGCGTGCGCCTACTTGCGCTTGTTGATCTCCTCGGTGAGCTGCGGAGCGACCGAGTGCAGGTCGCCCACGACACCGAAGTCGACGAGCTCGAAGATCGGCGCCTCGGGGTCCTTGTTGACCGCGACGATGTTCTTCGCGGTCTGCATGCCCGCACGGTGCTGGATCGCGCCGGAGATGCCCAGGGCCAGGTACAGGTTCGGGCTGACCGTCTTACCGGTCTGGCCGACCTGGAACTGGTTCGGGTACCAGCCGGAGTCGACGGCGGCACGGGAGGCGCCGACGGCGGCGCCCAGCGAGTCCGCCAGGCCCTCGACGACGGAGAAGTCGTCGGAGCCGACGCCGCGGCCGCCGGAGACCACGATCGCGGCCTCGGTGAGCTCCGGGCGCTCGCCCTGCTCCTGGACCACGCGCTCCACGACCTTGGCGGCCTTGGCGGCGTCGGAGACGTCCACCGAGACGGCCTCCTCGACGGCCGCTCCGGCGGCGGCCTCGGCCGGGACGGAGTTCGGGCGCACGGCGACGACCGGCACGCCGGTCCGCACACGGGCGTGGGTGACGGTGCCGCCGCCGAAGATGCTGTGCTCGGTGACCACGTCGGCGTCGACGTCGACGACGTCGGTGAGCACACCGGAGCCGAGCTTGACGGCGGTGCGCCCGGCGATCTCCTTGTTCTCGGCGGTCGCCGAGACGAGGATCGCGGCGGCGCCCTTGTCCTGGGCCAGCTTCGCGAGCAGCTCGGCCTTGGGAGCGACGACGTAGTCGTTGAGCTCGGCCGGGGCGACGTAGACCTTCTCGGCGCCGAACTCGGCCAGCGCGGCCTTGCCCGACTCCGCGCCGTCACCGATCCACACGGCCGCGGGCTCGCCGATGCGGCGGGCCGCGGTCAGCAGCTCGGTCGTGACCTTCTTGACCTGTCCGTCGACGTGGTCGACGAGGACGAGGACCTCAGCCATAATCCTTGAACCTTCCTGAGTCTCTCGCCTGGCCTACACGAACTTCTTCTGGGCGAGGAAGTCGGCGATCTTCACACCGCCGTCACCCTCGTCCTTGACGATCGTGCCCGCGGCGCGCGGCGGCGCCGCGGCGAAGTCGACGGTCTCGGTGGTGGCGTTGGCCAGGCCGACCCGGCCGGTGTCGATGCCCGCGTCGGCCGCGGACTTCTTGTCGACCGGCTTCTTCTTCGCCTGCATGATGAGCTTGAAGGACGGGTAGCGGGGCTCGTTGATCTTCTCGACGACGGAGACGACCGCCGGGAGCTGAGCCTCGACCACGTCGTAGCCGTAGTCGGTCTGGCGCTGGATCCTGATGGCGCCGCCGTCGATGTCGACCTTGCCGGCGAGCGTGAGCTGCGGCAGGCCGAGGTACTCGGCGAGCGCGGCGCCCATGACGCCGGTGCGCGCGTCGGTGGACTCGGAGCCGAGGACGACCAGGTCGAACTCGACGGTGCCCAGGGCCTGCGCGAGCGCGTAGGCGCTCTGGAGGGCGTCCGATCCGTGGAGCGCGTCGTCGTTGACGAAGACGGCCTTGTCCGCGCCCATCGAGAGGGCCTTGCGGATGGAGTCGGTGGCCTGGTCCGGTCCCATCGTCAGGACGGTGACCTCGCCGCCGTGCTTCTCCTTGAGGAGCAGGGCCTCCTCGATCGCGTACTCGTCGAGCTCGTTGATGACGCCGTCGGACGCTGCGCGGTCGAGCGTCCTGTCGTCGGGGTTGAGCTTCCGTTCGGTCGCCGTGTCCGGGACCTGCTTGACCAAAACGACAATATTCATGGCCGGTGGCCGACCTCCCTGCACTCTGATCCGCCGTGTGGCGGGCGGACGCCGGTGCGCCCCGTTCTGCCAACAATGCCGAATGCCGTTCGGTCATTCGACGGCGGGTCCGCCTTTCACGTCAAGGACGGTCCCGCGATGTGCCCGTACACCAGATGTTACTGGCTAGTAGCTTGAAGGCCAACCCTCGACCCCAAGTGTGACTTAGGAAACCCTAACCAACACCCTGCCACCGGATTCGGCGGCCCCGCCGAGCGCGGCCCGGCCGGGGCCGGCCCGCGCGGCCGGGGTGCCGGCCTGCCCACCACCCTAGGTCGCGCACGGCGGTCCGGAACCGGTCGCACCACCGGTGGAACCACCGGAGAACCGCGAGGGCCCCCTCCCGTGCCGGGAGGGGGCCGCTCGTCACGACGATCCGCCGTCGAACCAGTCGGACGGCCCGCCGAACGGCGCCCAGTCGGGGGTGGAGGACAACCCGATCGACAGGATCAGCATGGTCAGCAGGACGATGCCGACGATCACGCCGATGTAGAGGTACAGGCTCCGGAACCGCGCCCGCTCCACCAGCCACACCGCCTGGTGCCGCGCCTCGCGGCCGCTCGGCATGATGTAGCTGAGCAGGACCATCACGAAGATGGCGAAGGCGCCGGTGTAGTTGGCGCCCTGGCCCGGGGTCGCGTCCACGATCGTCGCGTAGACCATGCCGACCAGGATCCCGGCCAGCAGGTAGATCAGGCCGAACCCGGCGGTGCGGACCGCCATGCGCCCGAACGCCCAGGGGAAGCTGAGCGCCACCACCATGCTGTCGGAGTTGCGCGGCCCCCGGGTCTGGAGGCGGCGCGCGTGCTCCGCCTTGACCACGTCCAGCGCGCCCAGGCCCGCGATGATCACGACGCCCAGGAGTGCGCCGAACCAGGGGAACCACAGGGACACGCCGGCGAGGGCGACCATGACGGGGATGAGCACCAGCGGGTGCATCCGCCACGCCTCGGCCTCGTACTCCTCGTCGATGTAACCGTCGCCGTCGGCGTCGACGCCCTCCTCGTCACCGCGGAAGTAGTCCCCCACCCGGTCGTTGCTGCCCCGCTTGAAGCGGCTGAGCCAGCCGCCGCGCTCCTCGTAGTCGTCCTCGCCGAACTCCTGCGTGTTGCGGCTGTTGCGCCCCTCCTCGACCGGCGTGAGGATGTCCGCGAAATCGCCCTTGTGCAGGGGCGTGTTGAAGAACTGCGTGTGCGGCGCCTGGTACCCGTCCTCCGGATCGGCCGTCTGGGGGCGCCCCCGGCCGGGCTCCACGGGGTCCATCATCATCGTCCCCTGCGGGTCGTCCCGCGGGGGCTCGCCGGGACGGATGCGCCGGGTGCTCCCCGGGTCGTCCGGGTCGTCCCCCACGGGGCTGATCCGCATGGTGCCCTGCGGGTCGTCGAGGTCTTCTCGGCCGCCCGGGGTGATCCGGTCGGTCCCCCGGAGCCCGCCCAGGTCGTCGGTCGACTCCGGGTCGCTCCAGCCCCGCTGCGCGCCCGACAGGTCGTCCGTCGGGTCCTCGTCTGCGTCCCAGGACCGCTGGGCGCCCCGCGCGCCGGAGAGGTCGTCCGTGGCCTCCTCGTCGGAGCGCCACCCGCCCGCCTCGGCGGCGTGGGTGGAGCGGGGGGACCCGCCGGGACCGGACCACGCGCTGGAGGCGGGGTTCGCGCCGCCGGCGGTGTGCGCGGGCCCCCAGCCCTCGTCGCCGGCTCCGCGTCCCGCCAGGTATCCGGCGGCTCCGCCGAGCACGGCGCCGGCCGCGCCCGCGGCCGCGGCCCCGCCCGCTCCCCGTCCGCCGCCCGTGCCGGAGTCCTCCGGTCCCACGCCCGTGGAGGGGTTGTGGACGGTGTGGCCGCCGGTGAGCCCGGTGGACCGGACCTCCTGGTCCTCGGTCCAGGGCAGGTCCAGGTTGAGGCGGCCCGCCTCGGCGACCAGCTCCGCGGCCGTGGGGCGGTTGCGCATGTCGCGGGAGACGGCGCGGTTGACCAGCGGGCGCAGCGCCTCGTGCATCCCGTCCATGTCGATCTCGCCGTTGAGGATGCGGAAGAAGATGACCTCGAAGGAGCCCGCGCCGTAGGGCGGGCGTCCCGTGGAGGCGAAGGCGACGGTGCCGCCCCAGGCGTGGATGTCCGTGGCCGGGCCGAGGTCGGTGCCCTCGATGACCTCCGGGGACAGGTAGCTGGGGGTGCCGACGAACGTGCCGGTCTGCGTCAGCTTGGCGCCGTCCACGGCGTGCGCGATGCCGAAGTCGATGACGATCGGCTCGCCGTTGGAGATGATCACGTTGCCCGGCTTGAGGTCGCGGTGGATCACCTCCACCGCGTGGATGTCCTGGATCGCCCGGGCGAGCCCGGTGATGAAGCGCGTGAGCGCGCGGCCCCGGAGCGGGCCGTGGTCGGTGACGGTCGCGTCCAGCGTGGGCCCGGGGATGTACTCGGTGACCACCCACGGGAGCTCGGCCTGGGTGTCGGCGTCGATGACCTCTGCCACGTTGGGGCTCTGCACCCGCCGCATGGTCTCGACCTCGCGGGCCAGCCGGGCCCGTGCGATGTGGTCGCCCGCGACCTCCGGCTTGAGGACCTTCAGCGCGACGAACTGGTCGGTCCGGGGATCCTCGGCCTGGTACACCACGCCCATTCCGCCCTGCCCGATACGGCGGCGGATCACGTAGTGGCCGATGCGCTCCGGCAGCTCCTCACCCGTGGGGAAACCTGCCGACATTGCCATCGAGAACTCATCCCCTCAAAAGACCGCATACCACCACGTCCAGCTTATCGGCCGGGGGATGGGTCAACATTGGCTTGTGTGGCCCGTCTCGGACCTGTGTGGTCTGTTCGGGACCGCCGGAGGGTCATGGGGGGCCGGCGGCCCGTCCGCCCTCGGACGACCACCACCGAGTATGACGGAAAACTGGCGTGGGCGGTTCCGCCCCGCTCGTCTCGACTGGCCGGATCCGGACGACCGGAGCAGGTCCTGTATCGCTACTTAACCTGACAAATGACTAAAACCATGCCAAAAAACAACAAAGCTTTGGGGAAGGGAGGGGCGGGCGCACCGGCCCGAGCGGCCGGGACCCCCGCCCCGAACTGCGCGGAGGCCCGCGTCAGCGCCCGTTGAACACCGCCTTGCCCGGCCCCTGCTCGACGAAGCTCCGCATCCCGTTCTTCTGGTCCTCGGTCGCGAACAGCCCGGCGAAGTGCAGGCGCTCGATCTCCAGCCCCGAGTCCAGGTCCGTCTCCAGGCCCCGGTCGACGGCCTCCTTGGCCGCGGCCAGCGCCACGGCGGGCCCCTCCGCGTACCGGGCCACCAGGGCCACGGCCGCCCGGTAGACGTCCCCGTCCGGGACGACCTCGTCGGCCAGCCCGATGCGCCCGGCCTCCTCCGCCCGCACGTGCCTGCCGCTGAAGATCATCTCCTTGGCCCGGGCGGGGCCGATCAGGCGCGGCAGGCGCTGGGTGCCGCCCGCCCCGGGGATGACGCCGAGCTGGATCTCGGGCACGCCCAGCCGGGCCCCCTCCCCCACCACCCGGAAGTCGGCGGCCAGCGCCAGCTCCAGCCCGCCGCCGAGGGCGTACCCGGTGACGGCGGCCACGACGGGCTTGGGGATGCGGGACACCAGGGTGAGGGCGTTCTGGAGGTTGCGCCCGTACTCCAGCATCTCCGCGTGGGTGCGGTCCGCCATCTCCTTGATGTCGGCGCCCGCCACGAACACGCGCTCGCCGCCGTAGAGCACCACCGCGCGCACGGCGGGGTCCGCGGAGACCCTCGTGGCGGCCTCGGCGATCTCCGCCGTCAGCACGGCGTTGAGCGCGTTGACCTTCGGCCGGTCCAACCGGATGACGGCCACCGCCGGGTGGTCCGGATCGGTCTCCACGCGCACGAACTCGCCCACGAACTCCACCTCTTCCACTTCGACGTCACTGTCCGGGCCACCTAATCACCCGGGTCAGGAGAACAGCAGCACCAGGGTGCCGAGCCGCGCGGACAGCGCGTACGCCCCCGCCAGCAGCAGGGCCGCACCCGCGAGCAGGAGCGTGTCCCCGACCCGCCAGCGGCTCTCCCTGGCCCATGTGCGGGGCCCGGTGCCGAACGCCCTGGCGTCCATCGCCGTCGCCAGCAGGGTCCCCGTCCGGATCGACCGCACCAGCAGCGCGAACAGCCTGCCGAAGAACAGCGTGACCATCCGCACCGGGTTGCGCCCGGCCTCCAGTCCGCGGGCCCGCCTCGCCAGGGTCACGGTCCGCCACTGGTCGGCCAGCAGGGGGATGAGCCGCAGCGCCGCCAGCACGCCCATGGCGGGGCGCTCGGGCACCCTCAACCTCTGCACGAGCCCGTCGGCCATCTCCGTCGGATCGCTGCTGACGGCCGCGAGGAGGCCGGGGAGGGCGATGGCGAGCAGGCGCACCGCGGCGCCCAGCGCCCCCTCCGCGCCGTGCTCGCCGTACAGGTAGTTGACCAGCCCGCTGGAGAGCCCCATGAGCAGGAAGGGGCCGCCGAGGACGAGCAGGGTGCGCCGGTCGATCCCGCTGAAGGGCAGGACCAGCAGAACGCCGGCCAGCACCACCCCGCCGGTGACCGCGTCCACGGCGGGGACCAGTCCGAGCCCCAGCAGCAGCGCGGCCAGCAGCTTGGCCGCCGGGTTGAGCCGGGCGAGCCAGTGGCGCGCTCCCCCGGCGCCCGGCGCGTCCGGGGCGGGGACGCCGCCCCTGCGGCCCCGGTCCTCCGAGACGCTCACAGCTCCGCCTTTCCCGCCGTGCCCGGGACCGCGCGGCCCCCCGCCACACGCACCCGCACGTCCGCGAAGTGCCGCAGGAGAAGTTCGTCGTGGGTCGCCACGACGACGGCGCACCCCTCGGCCCTCAGCCCGCCCAGCAGCTCGACCAGCTCCGTCCACGTCCGGGTGTCCTGGCCGAAGGTCGGCTCGTCCAGGACGAGGACTCCGGGCGCGTGCGAGGGGCCGGAGCTGAGCGCCGTGGCCACCGACAGCCGCCGCTTCTCGCCGCCCGAGAGCGTGTAGGGGTGGGCGTCGGCCAGGCCGGTCAGGCGCAGCCGCTCCAGCAGCTCGTCCACCCGCCGCTCGGTCCCGGCCCCGTCCGCCCCGGCCCGCCGCGGGGCGAACCGCAGCTCGTCCCGCACGGTGCCGGTGACGAACTGGTCCTCCGCGTGCTGGAACACGGTGCCCACGTGGCGGGACAGGAGCCGGGCGGGCCATCGCGCCAGCGGCCGCCGGTCGGCCTCCGCCAGGGGGCCGCGCGGCAGGACCGCGCCCCTGTGGGGTCGGGAGAGCCCCGCCAGCAGGGTCAGCAGCGTGGACTTGCCCGCACCGTTGGGGCCGGTCAGGGCGGTCGCCGTACCGGCCGCGACGGAGAGGTCCACCCCCTCCAGCACGGTCCTCCGGGGCGGGGCGCCCGCCCCCAGCTGGAAGGGGGTGCGCGCGGCGACGCCCACCGCCTCGACGCGGGGGCCGCCGCCCGGCGCGGGGGCCGGGCCGGGGGAGGGCTCGTCACCGGGGACCCACACTCCCTGCTCCGCGAGGGAGCTCCCGTGCGCGGCGAACACGGCCGCCGGATCGCCGTCGGCGACCACCCCGCCGCCCGGCTCGACGACCACGACCCTGTCCACCAGCCCGACCACGTCGGCGACCCGGTGCTCGACCAGGAGCAGGGTCGCCTCGGTCTCGGCGAGCAGGCGTTCCAGGACACCGCGCACCAGTGCGGCCCCGGCTGGGTCGAGGTTGGCGGTGGGCTCGTCCAGGAGGAGCAGGCGCGGGCGCATGGCGAGCGCGCCGGCGATGACCAGGCGCTGCTTCTCACCGCCCGACAGCGCGCCGGTGGGGTGGCGCCGCCCGTACGGGAAGCCGACCGCGTCGAGCGCGTCGTCCACCCTCGGCCAGATCAGGGCGGGGTCCACCCCCAGGTTCTCCGGTCCGAAGGCGACGTCGTCGCCCGCGCGGGCCATCACCAGCTGCGTCTCCGGGTCCTGGCCGACCAGGCCGACGCCTCCGCGGCCCCGGTCGGCGGGGAGGCCGTCGACCAGCAGCGTCCCCTCCTGGTCGCCGTTGAGGGCGCCGTCGGGGCCGGTGAGTCCGGCGAGGGAGTGCAGCAGGGTGGACTTGCCCGCCCCGGAGGCGCCGAGCAGCAGCACGCGCTCACCGGGCTCGACCGTGAGGTCCACCCCGCGCAGGGCGTACGACTCGCGGCCCGCGTGGCGCCACCCCCAGCCGGACAGCTCGACGCGTGCGCCGCCCCCTCCGGGGGGCCGGAGGGGGGACGGTGCCGCGGGGTGCTCCGCGGTCGCCCCCGAGGGGCCGCGGCGGTCGTGGTCGGCCACGGGTCAGCCCCTGGCCGACGGGAAGGGGGCCAGCGCGCCCGACCTGGCGAGCGCGGTGGTGAGGAGGCGGGCGCCGACGCCCGCGATGACCGCCGAGCTGATCACGACGATGACGCCGTAGACGAGCTGGAAGTGCAGGGGCCAGGTCACGTTGTAGACGAGGTTGTCGCGGACGGCCGGGGAGAGGCCGGCGGCGGCCGCCGCGAGCACGGCCGCGCCCATGCCCCAGCGCCGGTAGCCGAAGGCGAGGAAGACCAGCTCGGGGAGGAGGCCCTGGAGCGTCCCGTCGATGATCACCATGACCCCCCACTGCGTCCCCAGCACCGCCGACACCAGGGAGGCCGCGATCGAGGTGAGCAGTGCCGCGCCGGGCTTGCGGACGACCAGTCCGCCGAGGACGCCGGAGATCAGCCACATTCCGTAGACCGCCGCCTGCGCGGGGGGAAAGCCCACGAAGAGCGGGGTCGTGACCGACCAGACGATGTTCCAGAGCCAGAAGACGACGCCGACGGCGACGCCGATCACGGCCGCAACGACGATGTCGACGGTGCGCCAGCCGCGCAGCCGTCCGAGGACGTCGCGCCAGAATCCGGTACGCCCGGTCTCGGTGCTCATCAGGTGGTGTCCCTTCGTCGGGGTGGACGAGGGCCCATGTGGCCAAGAGCGACGCCGGAGGACGTGCCGCGCGCCGGGTCCGTCCCGGGTGCGCGGGAGCACGCCGCCGGAGACGGGTTCCTACGACTTCCTTCGCTGGCATGACCCAGATCAGGTGTGTAAGGGTCTGCGGCCGGGTGCCGCACTCTCAGCGCTCACGCGCTCCCCTGTCGGTTTCCCTCCATTATGCGTCAACAACGGGGGCCGCGGGGTGTTCCCTCCCCACGGCCCCCGTTCCCGCCCCGTCCGACCGCGCCCGCCGGCGGGCGCGGTCAGGCGTCGCCCTCGTCGTCCCCGCCCTTGGGAGGCGTCGCCGACGGGTTGCCGAAAGCCTTCGGCGAGGGGGCGAAGCCCTCGGCCGGCAGGTCGGCCGTGGCCCCGCGCATGGTGGCCTGCCAGATGGGGCCCGGCAGCGTGCCGCCGTAGACGATGCCGTAGTAGCGCCCGCCGATCGTCACGCCCTGGAGCGGGTTCTCCTCGCCTCCGCGCATGTCGCCGACGACCACGGCCGACGCGAGGTTCGGGGTGTAGCCGGCGAACCAGGCGTAGGCGGCGTTGTCGGTGGTGCCGGTCTTGCCCGCGGCGGGGCGGTCGAGGCCGAGGCCGTTGGCGGTGCCGCCCTTGAACGTCTGCTGGAGCAGGTGGTTGACCCCGTCCGCGACGTCGCGCTCGACCCTGCCCTCCTCGCAGTCGGTGCGCGCCTCGACCTCCCGGGTGCCCTCGGCGCCCTCGCGGCCGATCCGCACGGAGACCACCGGGACGGGCTCGCAGTAGGTGCCGCGGGCGGCGAACGTGGCGTACGCGTTGGCGACGGTCAGCGGGGACACCTCCTGGTCCCCCAGGGTGAAGGAGCTCCAGACCCCCAGCGGTTGGCCGTCGGCGCGGTGGATGCCGACCCGCTCGGCCATCTCCGAGGTCTCGCAGAGGCCGACGCGCTTCTGGAGCTGCGCGAAGTAGGTGTTCACGGACCCCTTGGTCGCGCTGATCATGTTGTGCCGGCCGCCGTCGCTCTCCCCGGCGTTGCTCACGCTCCACCCGGACATCACGCCGCCGTCGCAGTTCTCGAGCCCTCCGACCGAGACGCTCTCGGGCGAGGAGAAGCTGGTGCCGTAGCCCAGTCCGGAGTGCAGGGCGGCGGCCAGGGTGAACGTCTTGAACGTCGACCCCGCCTGGTAGCCGAGCGAACCGCCGGCCTCGCTGTCCACCGCCAGGTTGATGGAGGTCGTGCCGAGCGCCTCGTCGTCGAACCCGTAGCGCAGGTTCTGCGCCATGCCCCGGATCCGGCCGGTGCCGGGCTCGACGACGGCCTGGGCGGAGAACTTGGTGGACTCCTCCGCCGGGACGTACCGCTCGATGGCCTCCTCCGCGGCCCGCTGCGTCTCCCCGTCGAGCGTGGTCCGCACGGTGATGCCGCCCTTGGTGAGCGCCTCGTCGCGCTCCCCCTGGAGCTCCCCGAGGATGTCGGAGCCGCGCAGCCAGCGCATGACGAAGTCGCAGAAGAACGGCTGCTCCGAGTGGTAGCAGCTGCCTCCGCGCGGGGTCGGGTCCAGTGCGAGCCCCCGGCTCGCGTGCTCCTCGACCTGCGCCGCGTCCAGGTGCCCGGTCGCCCCCATCCGCTCCAGCACCAGGTCGCGGCGCTCGCGCGCGGCCTCGCGGTTGTTGAGCGGGTCGTAGAACGAGGGGCTGCGCACGAGCCCGACGATGGTGGCGGCCTGCGCCGGGTCCAGGTCGGCGGCGGAGACGGAGAAGTACCGCTGGGCCGCCACCTCGATGCCGTACGCCCCCGCCCCGAAGTAGGCGAGGTTGAGGTAGCCCTCCATGATCTCGTCCTTAGTGAGGCGGTCCTCGATGTCGATGGCGTGGCGCAGCTCCAGCAGCTTGCGGCCCAGGGTCTGCTCACTGGCGCGCTCCACCTCCTCCTCGGTGGAGGCCTGCTCGATGAGCAGGTTCTTGACGTACTGCTGGGTGATGGTGGACCCGCCCTGGGTGTCCCCCTGCGCGGTGCGCATGGCGGCCCTGATCACGCCGCGCAGGTCCAGTCCGGAGTGTTCGTAGAACCGGTCGTCCTCGATCGCCATGAGAGCGGCGGGCACCCACGGGCTGACCGCGTCCAGGGGCACCACCTCGCGCTCGCGGTCGGCGACCTCCGCGATCGGGTTGTGGTCGACGTCGGTGAGGAGCACGCGCTCCGCCAGCGGGGAGATCTCCAGGTCGCTGGGGAGGGCCATGAAGGCGGCGGCCGTGTCCCTTCCGATCAGCCCCAACCCGCCCACCCACGGCATGACCAGCGCGGCGGTCAGGAGACCGGCGACCGCTCCCGTGCCCGTGAGGCGCAGGACGGCGTCCTTGCGGCCTCCGTCCGAGCGGTCGCCGTCACCGGCGCCCCTCCCGTGCTCCACCGCGTCGCCGAGTGCGGTCACGCGCTCCCGGAGCCGGTCCACCAGGGGGAGGACGGCCCGGTCGGCCCACCTCCTCCAGCGCGGCGCCCCGAAGGCGCCTCCGGCGGCCGCGCCGGGCCCGCCGGCCCCCCGGCCCCGGCGGCCGGGGCTTCCCGCCTCCCGCGCGTGCCGCGGGGCCCGGCCCCCGTCCTGGCCCCGCTCCCCCTGCGGAGGACCGTCCTGGTTCGGCTCCGTCACGTCGCCCCCCTCGGCCGTGTGACGCCCCGTCCGCGTCGCGCGCGCGGAGACAGGGCACTGCGACCTCCACGCTCGCAGGGGTACCGCAAAGCCCGGGAGGCCGAATCGGGCGTGTCATCGAAAAGCTTGCCCAATCCGCGGCAAAGCGCCCGGCCCCGACGCACCCGCGGGAGGCCGCGAAACGGGTGCGCGGTCCACTCGTCATCCGGGCGAAACAACCTCGGCGGACGGCGCCCGAGGCGAGCATGCCCGAATTCGCGACAAAAGGGCCCTGGGCGATCATTCCGACACACCCGGATGTCCGGAATACAGCCCGGCGAACCCCGGGTGCATTCGGTGATCCCTACCCAGGACGGCCCGCCACCCAACACGACCGACGAATTTTCCGTCCTTTCACCACAGACCATCAGAAAACAACCACAGAGGCACCTGAATCCCCCGGTTTCTTATGACTGATATGTACGGTTTACCCAGGTGAAACCCGACAAATAACAGGCCCCAAGCCTTCCGGCCAGTGTGATGAGGAACACACAAATTATCCGGCCCCGACACTCCGCCAAACACCACAAGAGGGCAGACGATAGACAGCAGAGGGAACCGAAGCCGTAATCCGGACAGTTTCCGTTCCGGATCTTCGTTAACTCCGCCTTGCGTCGGATTAACAACAGGTTATTTTTACCTGCCATAAACCGCTCGTGCCCAGAAACGCCCGAACCACGACAATTACGGTGTAGCCAGTGATCGGACGCCTGCCCATCCTCGACATCTCTCCAGACAACGACCTCGGTCCGGTGAAAGCAGTTCCCCGGGAACGCTTCACCGTGGGGGCGACGGTCATCCGGGAGGGCCACGACTCCCTCGCCGCAGGGGTCGTCGTGTACTCCCCCCGGGGCCGCCGCGAACGCCTCGTGCCCATGCGCGAGCACGCGCCCGGCACCGACCGCTACGAGGCCGAGATCAGCCTCCCCTCCGAGGGGACGTGGTCCTTCTCGGTCGAGGCGTGGACCGATCCCTTCACCACCTGGCACCGCGTCGCCCGGGTCAAACTCCCCCTGGGCCAGGACACCGGGCCCGTACTGGAGGAGGGGGCCCGGCTGCTCGCACGCGCCGGCCGGCGCGTGCCCCGCAACCCCGCCCTCACCAGGGCGGCCGAGGTCCTGAGGGACGCCTCGGCGGATCCGCTGGACCGCTTCGCCGCGGCGATCACCCCCGAGGTCCTGGACGGGATGGAACGCCACCCGATCCGCGAGCTGGTCACCAGGTCCGGGCGCACCGGGGTCGTCGTCCACCGCGAGCGGGCGCTCTTCGGCTCCTGGTACGAGTTCTTCCCCAGGTCCGAGGGAGCCCAGGTCGACACGGCCCCCGGGCAGGAGCGCTCGGGGACCTTCGCCTCCGCCGCCAAACGCCTGCCCGCCATCGCCGGCATGGGCTTCGACGTCGTCTACCTGCCCCCCGTCCACCCGATCGGCACGAGCCACCGCAAGGGCGCCAACAACGCCCTGTCCGCCGGCCCCGGCGAGCCCGGCTCGGTGTGGGCGGTCGGGTCCGCCGCGGGGGGCCACGACGCCGTCCACCCGGACCTGGGCACGCTCGCCGACTTCGACGCGTTCGTCGGCGAGGCCGCCGAGCACGGCCTGGAGATCGCCCTCGACCTGGCCCTCCAGTGCTCCCCCGACCACCCGTGGGTCACCGAGCACCCCGAGTGGTTCACCACCCGGGCCGACGGCTCCATCGCCTACGCGGAGAACCCGCCCAAGAAGTACCAGGACATCTACCCCCTCGACTTCGACAACGACTTCGAGGGCCTGTACACGGAGATCCGGCGCGTCGTCCAGCACTGGATCGACCACGGGGTCCGGATCTTCCGGGTCGACAACCCCCACACCAAACCGGTCGCCTTCTGGGAGCGGCTGCTCGCCGACGTGGCCCGGGAGCACCCCGACGTGCTCTTCCTCGCCGAGGCCTTCACCCGCCCCGCCATGATGCGCACCCTGGCCAAGGTCGGGTTCCACCAGTCCTACACCTACTTCACCTGGCGCAACGGCAAGGAAGAGATCACCGACTACCTCACCGAGCTCACCGGGGAGACCGCCCACTACCTGCGCCCCAACCTCTTCCCCTGCACCCCGGACATCCTCAACGCCTACCTCCAGCACGGCGGACGGCCCGCCTTCGAGGTCCGCGCGGTGCTGGCGGCGCTGCTCTCCCCCTCCTGGGGCGTCTACTCCGGCTTCGAGCTGTGCGAGAACACCCCGGCGGCCCCGGGCAGCGAGGAGTACCTGGACTCGGAGAAGTTCCAGTACCGGCCCCGCGACTGGGCCGCGGCCGAGGCCGCCGGGGAGTCCATCAGCGGGCTCATCACGCGGCTCAACGAGCTGCGCCGCTCGCATCCGGCCCTGCGGGAGCTGCGCAACCTGCGCTTCCACCACGTCGACCGGCCCGAGCTGATCTGTTTCTCCAAGCACCGGCCCGGAGCGGGGCCCGACGACCCCGACGACGCCGTCATCGCCGTCGTCAACCTCGACCCGCACCACGCCCACGAGGCGACCGTGCACCTGGATCTGCCGTCCATCGGCCACACGTGGGAGGAGGAGCTCGAGGTGACCGACGAACTGACCGGTCGTTCCTACACCTGGGGCGCGGACAACTACGTCCGCCTCGACCCCGCGACCGGGCCGGCGCACGTGTTCACCGTCAACGGCAGATAGCGGCCCCGGACCACGGACCGGGGCCGGCGGGCCACCCCCGCCGGCCCCCGCCCGTGCCCGGAACGCCCGTTGACCCGATGTCGAACATTCTTGGTGGGGAGCAGCAGATGAGCAAAGACGAGCACGGCCCCGGCGGACGCGTACACGCCGAACACGGTCCGCTCGCCCCGGCCACCGGGGCCGCCACCGGCCCGCTCATGTCCTCCGGCGGCACCGGTGACCCCTACTGGTACAAGCACGCCGTCTTCTACGAGGTACTCGCCCGGGGGTTCTTCGACTCCAACGGCGACGGCACCGGCGACCTCGCGGGGCTGGTGCAGAAACTGGACTACCTCCAATGGCTCGGCATCGACTGCCTCTGGCTCCTGCCGATGTACGAGTCCCCTCTGCGCGACGGCGGATACGACATCTCGGACTACTTCAAGATCCTCCCCGAGTTCGGCCGCACCGCCGACTTCGTGGAGCTCCTCGACGAGGCGCACCGCCGCGGCATCCGCGTCATCACCGACCTCGTCATGAACCACACCAGCGACCAGCACCCGTGGTTCAAGGCCTCCCGGGAGGACCCCGACGGTCCGTACGGGGACTTCTACGTGTGGTCGGACACCGACGACCGCTACGACGGGGCCCGCGTCATCTTCGTCGACACCGAGACCTCCAACTGGTCCTACGACGAGGTGCGGGGCCAGTACTACTGGCACCGCTTCTTCTCCCACCAGCCGGACCTCAACTTCGAGAACCCCGCCGTCCAGGAGGCCATCCTGGAGGTTCTGCGCTACTGGCTGGACCTGGGCATCGACGGGTTCCGCCTGGACGCCGTGCCCTACCTGTACGAGCGCGAGGGCACCAACTGCGAGAACCTCAAGGAGACGCACGAGTTCCTCAAGCGCGTGCGCGCCGAGGTGGACCGGCTCTACCCCGACCGCGTGCTGCTGAGCGAGGCCAACCAGTGGCCCTCCGAGGTCGTCGACTACTTCGGCGACTTCGGGTCCGGCGGCGACGAGTGCCACATGAACTTCCACTTCCCGCTGATGCCGCGCATGTTCATGGCGGTCAGGCAGGAGCAGCGGTTCCCGATCTCGGAGATCCTCGCCCAGACCCCGCCCATCCCGCGGAACTGCCAGTGGGCGATCTTCCTGCGCAACCACGACGAGCTGACCCTGGAGATGGTCACCGACGAGGAACGCGACTACATGTACGCCGAATACGCCAGGGAACCCCGCATGCGCGCCAACGTGGGGATCCGGCGGCGGCTCGCGCCCCTCCTGGACAACGACCGCAACCAGATCGAGCTGTTCACCGCGCTGCTGCTGTCCCTGCCGGGCTCGCCCGTCCTCTACTACGGCGACGAGATCGGCATGGGCGACAACATCTGGCTGGGCGACCGCGACGCCGTGCGCACGCCCATGCAGTGGAGCTCGGACCGCAACGCCGGGTTCTCCAAGGGCGACCCGGCCCGCCTGTACCTGCCGCTGATCATGGACCCGGTCTACGGCTACCAGGCGCTCAACGTGGAGGCCCAGCGCGACAACCCCGGCTCGCTGCTCCACTGGACCCGCCGGATGATCCAGATCCGCAAGCGCCACCCCGTGTTCGGCACCGGGGAGTTCACCGAGCTGAACGCCACCAACCCCGGCGTCCTGGCGTTCATCCGCGAGCACGGCGACGACCGCATGCTCTGTGTGAACAACCTGTCGAGGTTCCCGCAGCCCGTCGAGCTGGACCTGTCCCGCTACGCCGGGGTCAGCCCGGTGGAGTGCGTGGGGGGCGTGCGCTTCCCCGAGATCGGGGAACTGCCGTACCTGCTCACCCTGCCCGGCCACGGCTTCTACTGGTTCCAGCTCCCCGCGGACCACGAGCCGGCGGGAACGGACGGTGAACGGGACGGGCTGCCCTCCTACGGCCTTCCGGCCGCCGGGGTCAGCGTGCGCACCGCCTTCGACGCCGCCGGACGCCCGGCGGACCCGCCCGGCGCGGAGCGCCGCGCCACAGCCACCACGACGTCCAGCGCCCCGGCCGGTACCGTGCCCGCGCTCCGCGACGGCGCGCCCGGGACCCCCGCCCGGCCCGCCGCCGAACCGGCCGCCCCCGGCCCGGTACCGGAGCCGACGGACCGGGGCGGTGGCGGGAAGGGAAACGGTCCTCTCTGACATGTCCCAACTCGAAGAGCTCCTGGCAGCCTGGCTGCCCCGGCAGCGCTGGTTCTCCGGCAAGGGGATCCCCATCCAGCAGATCCGGATCGAGAGCAGACACACCCTGGTGACCACGGGACCGGACGGCCCCGGCCTCGACGTCCTCGTCGTGCGGACCGGCCAGCGCGGGCGCAGCTCCCGCTACCAGGTGCTCCTGGGCTCGCGTCCGCCGGGCTCCCTGCCGCCGGACCTGGCCCGTGCCGCCATCGGCGTGTGCCGGGCCGCCTGCGGGAGGCCGAAGGCGGTCTACGACGCGGCCCACGACGCACAGCTGACCGGTCTCCTCCTGGAGCGGTTCGCGCTGCCCGCGGCCCCCGGCCTCTCCGGGCAGGTCCGTTTCCGGACCCTGCCCGGGGAGCGGATCCGCACCGGTTCGCCCGGGCGGATGCTCACGGGGGAGCAGTCCAACACGTCGCTGGTCTTCGGACAGGACTACGTCCTGAAGACCTTCCGCAGACTCTGGCCGGGCCCCAACCCGGACCTGGAGCTCAACATGGCGCTGTCCGGGTCCCCGTACGCGGCCCGGCCGTGCGGGTGGATCGAGGCCGACCTGCCCGGGTACGCGACGCCCACGACCCTGGCCATGCTGCAGACGTTCATCCCGCAGGCCGCGGACGGGTGGGTGCTCGCCACCGCCGGCGCGCGCGCCCTGCTGGAGGGGGCGGGGATCGACCGCGAGAGCGCCTTCGCGGGGGAGGCGGCGCGGCTGGGACGCACCACCGCCCGGGTCCACCGGTCGCTCGCGGGGGCCCTGCCCACGGACGTGCTCTCCCCGGCGGGGGCCGGGGAGCTGGCGCAGGCCATGGTGGAGCGGCTGGCGACGGCCGGCGCCGAGGTACCGGAGCTGGCCGAGCACGCTCCCCGTGTGATGGCGGCCTACGCCGACTTCGCCGAGGTGGACGAGCCCCTGCCGATCCAGCGCATCCACGGCGACTACCACCTCGGCCAGGTCGTCCGCACCGGGGAGGGGTGGGTGCTCCTCGACTTCGAGGGCGAGCCCACCATGCCGGTCCGGGACCGCCGGCGCCTGTCCAGCCCCCTGAGGGACGTGGCGGGGATGCTCCGCTCCTTCGACTACGCGGCCGGGTTCCTGCTGGTGGGGCACCCGGACGACCCCGAACTGGAGTGGGCCGCCCGCGCCTGGGCCCGGAACAACCGGGAGGCCTTCTGCCGCGGCTACGCGGACGGGGGCGGACCTGACCCGGACAAGCACCTGGCGGTGCTGCGGGCGTTCGAGTTCGACAAGGCCGTGTACGAGGTCCTGTACGAGGCCCGGAACCGGCCGAACTGGCTGCGGGTGCCGCTGGAGTCCATCGCCGCCGCGGCCGCGGCGCCGCCCGTGCCCGGATAGCCCGGGGCGGCCCCTCCCGTTCGGGGGGGGGACCGCCCGCACACACGACCACGACCCGTGACGACCGACCGCAACGAGCACTACGGAGCCGTATGACCTCGGCCGACAGCACACCCGCCGCCGCGAAGACGGGGACCTCCGCGAAGACCGCGGGGACCGCCGCCCCGAAGGGGACCGCGGCGGCGAGGACCACCACAGGGAAGACCGGAAAGGCCGCGTCCGGGACGGGGAGGACCGCGGGGGCGGCGAAGGCCGCCGCGCGCGTCCCCGCGGCCGGGGCCCCCTCCTCCGCGGGGCCGGAGCCCTCCGGCGGGAAGCCCGCACCGGGGAACCGGGGGACGAAGGCCGCCGGGAAGGGCACGGGGAGGGTCCCCGCGAAGGCGGCCCGCGGGTCCGGGACCGGGGCTCCCGCCGCCCGGCGGAGGGCCGCCGTGCCGGACCCCGCACTCCTGTCGGCCCTGGACCGGCTGGTCGAGGGCCGCCACCACGACCCGCACTCCCTGCTCGGCCCGCACGCCGAGGGCCGCGGGACCGTGCTGCGGGCCCTGCGACCCGGCGCGCTGGACGTGCACGCCGTGCTCCGGGACGGCTCCCGGGTGCGCCTCGAACACCTGCACCGCGGGGTCTTCTCCGGCGAGGTGTCCGGGAAGGGGCTCGGGTCCCCGCCCGACTACCGGATCGCGGCCCGCTACGCCGAGGGGGCCGCCGAGCACGTGGCCGCCGACCCGTACCGGTTCGCCCCGACCCTGGGCGAGCTCGACCTGCACCTGATCGGCGAGGGCCGCCACGAGGAGCTGTGGAACGCCCTCGGCGCGCACACCCGGGTCGAGGACACCCCCATCGGCGAGGTGCCCGGCACGGAGTTCGCCGTGTGGGCGCCGGACGCGCGCGGCGTCCGCGTGATCGGCGACTTCAACCACTGGGACGGCGTCGGATCCCCGATGCGCAGCCTGGGCTCCTCCGGTGTGTGGGAGCTGTTCCTGCCCGGGGTGGGCGACGGAGCCCTGTACAAGTTCCAGGTCCTCGGCTCGGACGGGCACTGGCGGGACAAGGCCGACCCGATGGCGCGCCGCACGCAGGTGCCGCCGGCCACCGCGTCGGTGGTCACCACGTCGTCGTACTCCTGGGGGGACCAGGCGTGGACGGCCGAGCGCAAGGGGGTGGAGCAGCACCGGGCCCCGATGAGCGTGTACGAGGTGCACCTGGGCTCCTGGCGCCCGGGCCTGGGCTACGTCGAGCTGGCCGAGCAGCTGGTCGCGTACGTGACCGACCTGGGGTTCACGCACGTGGAGTTCCTACCGGTCACGGCGCACCCGTTCGACGGCTCCTGGGGCTACCAGGTGACGTCGTACTACGCGCCCACTCCGCGCTTCGGGTCGCCGGACGAGTTCCGGTACCTGGTGGACTCCCTGCACCGGGCCGGGGTGGGCGTGCTCCTGGACTGGGTGCCCGCGCACTTCCCCAAGGACGACTGGGCTCTCGCCCGGTTCGACGGGACCGCGCTGTACGAGCACCCGGACCCGCGGCGGGGCGAGCACCCCGACTGGGGCACGCTGATCTTCAACTACGGGCGGACCGAGGTGCGCAACTTCCTCGTCGCCAACGCCCTGTACTGGCTGGAGGAGTTCCACGTCGACGGCCTCCGCGTGGACGCGGTGGCCTCGATGATCTACCTGGACTACTCCCGCGACTCCGGCGCCTGGGAGCCCAACGTGTTCGGCGGGCGGGAGAACCTGGAGGCGATCGGGTTCCTCAAGGAGCTCAACACCACGGTGTACCGGCGCAACCCGCACGTCGCGATGATCGCCGAGGAGTCCACGGCGTACACGGGCGTGACGACCCCGGTGGACCGCGGAGGGCTCGGCTTCGGGTTCAAGTGGAACATGGGGTGGATGCACGACACCCTGGAGTACGTCAAGAAGGAACCGGTCCACCGCAAGTACCACCACGGCGACGTCACGTTCGCGATGGTCTACGCGTACAGCGAGAACTACGTGCTGCCCCTGTCCCACGACGAGGTGGTGCACGGCAAGCGTTCGCTGTTCAACAAGCCGCCCGGCGACGAGTGGCAGCGCTCGGCGACCCTGAGGGCGCTCCTCGCCTTCATGTGGTCGCACCCCGGCAAGCAGCTCCTGTTCATGGGCGGGGAGATCGCCCAGGGGGACGAGTGGTCGCACGAGGAGGGCGTGCCGTGGTGGCTCCTCCAGTTCGAGCACCACGCGGGCGTCCAGCGCCTGGTCAAGACCCTGAACGACCTCTACCGGCCCAGGGCGGCGCTGTGGTCCCGGGACACCGACCCCGCGGGGTTCCGGTGGCTGGACGGCGGCGACCACGAGGGCAACACGCTCTCGTACCTGCGCCACGGGGACGACGGCTCGGTGCTGGCCTGCGCGGTCAACTTCTCGCCCGTGCCCCGTGGGGACCGGCGGATCGGCCTGCCGTCCGGTGGCCGCTGGAACGCGGTCCTCAACACCGACGAGACGAGGTTCGGCGGCTCCGGGCACGCCGCCCCGGCGCACGTCGACGCCGAGCCGACCCCGTGGCACGGCCAGCCGCACTCGGCGCCGATCACCCTCCCGCCCCTGGGAGCGGTCTGGTTCGAGCCCGAGCGGTAGGCGCGCGCCGGCTCCGCCGAACGGCCCCGGCCGCCCGTGTGGCGG